>NZ_JBSFJZ010000007.1:56827-290370 GCF_053598315.1 Streptomyces sp. NPDC001153 | reverse complement strand
CGGCCGCCTGACCCCCGTCGAATACGAGACCGTCATGACCACACCGGCCCTCCGAGCCGCGTGACCCAACCTGTCACCCGAAACTGCAGCAGACCCTCATCCCTCAACTGGGTAAGGGCAAGCTGCGTGACCTCGAAGCTGACGAGCTGGATGAGTGGTTGGAGGCTGAGGCCGAGGTTCTCGCAACCCAGTCCCTGAAGATGGTGCACTCGGTCCTTCGACGCTCGATCAGCCATGCTCAGAGGCGAGGTAGGGCTGTGCGCAACGTCGCTGAGTTGGTCGATGTACCGGAGGGGCGAGGAGGGCGGCCGAGCAAGTCACTCTCCTTGGAGCAGGGCGCGGCAGTTCTTCGTGCGAAGGAAGGCACGTGGATCCACGCCTACGTGGTCCTATCGCTACTCGTGGGGGTTCGGCCGGAGGAGGCACGGCCCCTGACCTGGTCCCATGTTCACCTGACACGCTCAGGAAGGGAGAAGCCGCACGTGGACGTGTGGCGCTCGGTACGCCGGCATGGCGATACGAAGACCCGGAAGAGCAGACGCTCGCTGGCCATGCCGCAGCAAACCGTCACCGTCATGAGGGCTCACAAGCGTCGCGAACAGGCTGCATGCCTCGCGGCCGGCGATGAGTGGACCGATGAGCGACTGGTCTTCCCGACGGAGACTGGTGGACTCCGCAGTGCCTTGAACGTGCGCCGGAACTTCAGGACTCTGCTCAAGGAGGCTGGTTTCGAGGACCCGAAGGAGTGGACTCCGCGTGAGCTACGGACAAGCTTCGTGTCCGTGCTGTCGGACCACGGGATCCCTATCGAAGTCATCTCTCGTCTCGTTGGACACAACGGCAGCGGAACGACCGAGAGGGTCTATCGGAAGCAACTCCGACCGGTCATCTCCGAGGGCGCGGAGGCCATGGATGACATCTTTGGGGACGATGACGACGTGGTCGAGGATGAGTCTCCAGACAGCCACTGATTTCGCCGCCGTGGCTCCCTGTTTGGCTCCCCAAGGCTAGAAGAGCCCCCAAGGCCCGTCTCTGAACTGCGCAAACGCTGTTCCGAGGGGCCTTTGGGCTCTTATGGTGCCGTTAAGGGCGTGCTCAGGCTGCGCTCAGGCAGATAGCGTGCGCCCATGATCGAAGAGAGCCCGCAGCGCGTCCGGCCGGCCGTCGCCGACGACGTACCGGCCGTCAAGGCCGTGACCGACGCGGCCTACCGGCACTACATCGCGCGCATCGGGGTGGTGCCGCAGCCCATGGAGGCGGATCACGCCGCGAACGTGGCCGCCGGCCGGGTGTTCGTCACGGGAGAGCCCGTCGACGGGCTGGTCGTGATCGAGGCGTTCGCCGGCCATCTCTTCCTGGACAGCATCGCCGTCCGCCCCGAGGCCCACGGCACGGGCGTCGGACGGCGGCTGCTGCAGTTCGTCGACGCACGCGCGCGTGAGCTGGGACTCGGCGAGATCAGGCTCTACACGAACGCGATGATGTGGGAGAACCGGAAAATCTATCCGAAGTACGGATACGAGGTCGTCGAACGCCGTGTCGACGGGCCCTACGACCGGATCCACTACCGCAAGTGGCTGGACTGACGGCCCCGGCGGTTCAGCCGTCGGGCCACCAGGTGCGGGCGATGTCCTTGCGCACTTCCGGGCGCCCGGAGGGGCGCTCCTCCGCCTCGTCGCGGATCCGGCGGCCGTCCGTCCTCTTCAGGGGCTTCTGCACAGTTGCGCGGCGCATGACTGCCTCCTTCAGTGCCTACCGGGTTTCCGTGTCGTCACGGTGGTAGACGCTTTTGGCGAGAGTTCCTCATCGGAGCCGGGTTGTCAGTGGCGGCTGTCACTGTTTGGGCATGACGAACGTGAACGACGACACGGTCGCGGCGGGTACCCGGGACACCGACGACATCGACTGGGACGCCGAGGCCGCCGCCTTCGACGACGAGCCCGACCACGGCCTGCGCGACCCCGGGACCCGTGCGGCCTGGGCCGACCGGCTCCGCTCCTGGCTGCCCGAGCGCCCCGCCGACGTCCTCGACCTCGGCTGCGGCACCGGCAGCCTGTCGCTCCTCGCGGCCGAACAGGGACACCGGGTGACCGGCGTCGACTCGTCCCCGGCCATGGCCGAGCGGGCCCGCGCCAAACTCGCCGGGCGCGACGCGGTGGTCCTGCGAGGCGAGGCCGCCACCCCGCCGGTGGGGGAGCAGCGCTTCGACGTCGTCCTCGTACGGCATGTGCTCTGGACCCTGCCGGAGCCCGGCCGGGTCCTGCGGCACTGGCGGGACCTGCTGCGCCCCGGAGGCCGTTTCGTCCTGGTGGAGGGCGTCTGGGGCACCCTGCACCCCGTCGGCATACCCGCCGACCGCCTCACCGCGCTGCTCGCACCGCTGTGCCCGGACGTGCGCGTCGAGCGCCTGTCCGGCGACCCGGTGTTGTGGGGGAAGGCCGTGACGGACGAGCGGTACGCGGTGGTGGCGCGGGTGTGAGAGCGGGGGCCGGGGGCAGTCGCCCGCTGTGCGGTGGCCTGTGCCGGGCGTGAGGTGGGCTTGCCGGGCGCGCGGTGGCCGCGGGTGTCAGCAGAGCAACTCCTCGAAGCCGCCCGCGCGGGCCAGCGCCTCCAGCTCGTCCAGGGCGGCCAGCGCGGCGGACGCGGCCTCCGGGTCCGTCCGCGACAGCCCGCTCTCCGCGAACTCGTCCTCGTCCAGTCGCCGTACGTCCCTGCCGTCGGCGGAGCGCCACAGGTCCAGGTCCAGGTCCTCCACGACCAGTTCACCGCCGGTGCGGACCGCCGGGCGGGTGACGTCGCAGTACCAGCCCTTGACCGAGCCGTCGGCGGCGCGCACCTCCTTCACCGAGTACCAGCGGTTGCGCCAGTAGTACTCGGTGAAGACATCGCCCGCCTCGAAGCGGACGAAGCCGAAGTCGCGGACGCCGGAACCCGCCCAGGGCGCGCGCACGGCGACGCGGGTGCCGTCGTCGCCGAGCAGCTCGGCCGGGTAACGGATCTTCGTCCGGCCCGCCTTGACCAGGACGACGTCCAGCCGGGCCGCCGGTTCAGCCGAGTTCGCGGACATAGCGCACCTCCGCCGCACAGATCTCGTACCCGAGCCACTTGTTGACCGCGAGCATCGGGCCGTTCCCGGTGTCGTTGCCCGTGAAGGCCTCCCGGAACCCGGCGGCACGGGCCCGGTGCAGGGAGTGGGTCTTGACGAGCTTGGCCAGGCCGCGGCCCCGCTGGGCGCGCGCGGTGCCGGTCATCGCGGTGAAGTAGCGGGTGCCCCCGTCGGTGTAGACCACGCTGAAGGCGACCGGACGGCCGTCGGCACAGGCGGCCACCGTCAGCTCGCGGTCCAGATGCGGATGCTTCCAGTACTGCTCGATCCAGGCTTCGTAGTCCGTGTACTCGAAGTCGACGTCGCCCGGTTCGTCCAGCATGGTCTCCGCGTCCAGCTCGAACAGCGGCCGCGGGTCGTCCGCGAAGTCCGCGGCCGTGCGCAGCTCGACGCCTGGCGGGATCGGCGGGAGAGCGGGGAGGCCGGCGTCCGCCAGGTCGAGGCGGAGGAAGTGGGCGGACCGGCTGCCGCGATAGCCGTGCCGTTCCGCGAAGGCGCGGTTGGCCGGCTCGTCGAGGACCCAGCTGAGCAGCCTGGTCGCGCCCAGGGCGGCGAGGTACTCCTCGGCCGCCCGCAGCAGCAGCCCGCCGGCGCCGCGACCGGTCCGGTCCGGCCGCACGTAGATGTTCAGCAGGCCCTGGCCCGGCTCGGCGCTGTCGTGGGCCAGATGGACCTGGGCGGTGCCGATCATCTCGCCGTCCTCCTCCGCGACCAGCGGGCGGTAGCGGGCCTCGGGGGGCATGTGGGCGGCGTTGTGGCGGACCGAGTCCGAGGTGAACAGGATGTAGGGCAGGGCGAGATGGCGGACCTGGGCGAAGCCCTCGGTGTCGGCCGGGACGTCGGGTCGCAGGTCGCGCACGATCACTGTCATGGGTAGGCACCGTAGGCGCAGGCGTGCCGGGGATGCCTCCGATTTTCCGGCGGGTGCGGGACAATCGGCCCGTGAGCCTGAAGATCCGCATCGATGACAGCGCGCCCCCGTACGAGCAGGTGCGAGCGCAGATTTCCGAGCAGGCGCGGTCCGGGGCCCTGCCGGTGGGATACCGGCTGCCGACCGTGCGGGGGCTGGCCGAGTCCCTGAACCTCGCGGTGAACACGGTGGCCAAGGCGTACCGGGCGCTGGAGAGCGACGGGGTGATCGAGACGCGGGGCCGCAACGGAACCTTCGTGGCTGCCGCAGGCTCGGCCGCGGAACGCGAGGCCTCCCTGGCCGCCCAGGCGTACGCGGAGCGGGTGCGGCGGCTGGGGCTGGGGGAGCCGGAGGCGCTGGCCGCCGTGCGGGATGCCCTGCGGGCGGCCTACGGGGCCTGAGGGTCACCGGACTCTCGCGGGCTCCGGGATCCGTGTCACCCGCAACCCCGCCCGTCCCGCCGCTCTCCCGAACGTCACCGCGTCCCGCACCGCCGCACCCCCCGGATCGTTGTTGAAGTACGCGTACACGTCCTCCCCCCACTCCCAGGTCGTGGCGATGCGGTCGACCCACGTCTCCAGGGACCGCTTGCCGTAGCGGGGCCAGGGGTGGGCGCGGCCCTGGTGGAAGCGGACGTAGCCCCAGTCGGTGGTGCGCCACAGCGGGGTGACGGGGCGGGCCAGGACGTCCGCCCAGCACAGGGCCGCGCCCCGGCCTGACAGCACGTCCCGGACCTGTCCCGTCCACCAGGAGTCGTGGCGCGGTTCGACCGCGACCCGCGTACCGGGCGGGAAGCAGGCCAGGCAGGCGTCCAGGAGCGCGGGGTCGGCGCGCAGGGTCGGGGGGAGCTGGAGGAGGACCGGTCCCAGGCGGTCGCCGAGACCCGCCGCATGGCTCATCAGGCGGTGAACCGGTTCCCCGGGGTCCTTCAGGCGCTTGATGTGGGTCAGATAGCGGCTGGCCTTGACCGCGACCGTGAAGTCCTCCGGGACCCGGTCCCGCCACGCCTCGAAGTTCTCGCGGGACGGCAGGCGGTAGAACGCGTTGTTGATCTCCACCGTAGCGAAGAGGCGCGTGTACTCCTCCAGCCACAGCCGTGCCGGGACCCCGGCCGGGTAGACGAGGTCCCGCCAGTCCTTGTACTGCCACCCTGAGGTGCCGACGAACAAGGTCACAGCACCATCAAAGCACTACAGGTACAGCCCCGCGTCCGCGCCGTCCCGTGCCCCCGGCACCGAGGTCGGTGCCGTGCCCCGGCGCAGCGCGAACAGCTCGGCCAGCGTCGCCCCCTCCCGGCCGATGGCCTCCTCCCGGCCGTCGGCGTCGCTGCCCAGCCAGTTCACCGCCTCCCGGTGGGTCAGCCTGCCCACCTCGATGCGGGCCAGGCAGCGGCCGGGGCGGACCACGGCCGGGTGCAGACGCTCCAGGTCCTCGTTGGTGGTGACGCCGACCAGGACGTTGCGGCCCTGGCCGAGCAGGCCGTCGGTGAGGTTCAGCAGCCGGGACAGGGCCTGGCCCGCCGTGTGCTTGGCCTCGCCGCGGATCAGCTCGTCGCAGTCCTCCAGCAGAAGAAGGCGCCAGCGGCCCTTGCCCGCCGTGTCCTCCTCGCCGATCGCGATGTCCATCAGATAGCCGACGTCGGAGAAGAGGCGTTCGGGGTCCAGGACGCAGTCGACCTGGCACCAGTCGCGCCAGGAACGGGCCAGCGTGCGCAGGGCGGAGGTCTTGCCGGTGCCCGGAGGGCCGTGGAGGAGGAGCAGCCGGCCCGCGATGTCCTGCGGGGTCGTCTTCATCAGGCGGTCCATGGCCTCCGCCACCGGTGCCGTGTAGTTGGGCCGGACCTCGTCCCAGGTGCCCGCGGAGATCTGCCGGGTGGTGCGGTGCGGGCCGCGCCGGGGGGAGACGTACCAGAAGCCCATCGTGACGTTCTCGGGCTGTGGCTCGGGCTCGTCGGCGGCGCCGTCCGTGGCCAGCTCGAGGACGTTCTTGGCCAGTTCGGCGCTGGTCGCGGTCACCGTGACGTCCGCGCCGCGGTTCCAGCGGGAGACGAGCAGGGTCCAGCCGTCGCCCTCGGCGAGGGTGGCGCTGCGGTCCTCGTCGCGGGCGACCCTGAGCACACGGGCGCCGTCGGGCAGCAGGGTCGCTCCGGTGCGGACGCGGTCGATGTTCGCCGCGTGCGAGTACGGCTGCTCGCCCGTCGCGAAGCGGCCGAGGAACAGCGCGTCGACGACGTCGGACGGCGAGTCGGAGTCGTCGACGTGGAGCCGGATCGGCAGAGCGTCGTGTGGGTTCGCAGACATGCGGCCATGATCCGCCACCGGTGGGCTCCGCGCACGGCATTTCCTCCACTTGTTCCGGGTGTTCCACGACTGTTCCGGGTGTTCCCAAGTCCTGACGGAGGCGCTGCTTCCGCCGTTACTGTTGTCCTTGATGGGACGTCATGGGTGGGATTCGGATACTCGGCGGTGGCGGCTCACCGCCCTGCTCGGTGTGGGTGCGGCCGCGCTGGCCCTGGCCGTGACCCTGTTCGGCACGCTGTCCGGCGGGCCCAGCACGGCCGGCACCATACGTGACGGCGACAAGGTGCACGGCACCCCCGCCAGTCCCCGCGCGAAACCGGAGCCGTACGTCGGCTGGGGCTTCACCCACACCCAGTACAGCGCCGACGAGGGCGCAGGCGCGGCGACCGCGCGCGTGCGGCAACTGCTCGGGCAGAACGCCGGGCTGGCGCAGAACCAGCACATCATGGGCTGGGGCGCGGACAATCCCGAACCGGTCGAGGGGCGCTACGACTTCGGTGCCCTCGACCGCCGTGTCGACTTCATGCGCGCCTCCGGCGGCACCCCGGTGATCACCCTGTGCTGCTCCCCGGACTGGATGAAGGGCGGCAGGGCCGGGGTCGGGAACACGGACTGGAGCCGGGCCGCCCTGGAGACGGCGCCCACCCCCGACCACTACCAGGACTTCGCCGATCTCGCCGCCACCGTGGCCCGGCGCTACCCGGACGTGAAGCACTTCATCGTCTGGAACGAGTTCAAGGGCTTCTGGAACGACGCCAGGTCACGCTGGGACTACGAGGGCTACACCAGGATGTACAACCTCGTGTACCAGGCGCTGAAGAAGGTCGACAAGGACATCATGGTCGGCGGGCCCTACCTGGTGATGGACAGCGTCGACCCGCGTGACCAGAACGCCTCCACCGCCCTGAAGGGGCCCTGGGGCGCCATGGACCGGCGGGTGCTCGACGCCTTCTCCTACTGGAACGCGCACAAGGCGGGCGCCGACTTCACCGTGGTCGACGGCTCCAGCTACACCCACGACGACGACATGCTGCCCAACGAGTTCGCGGCCACCGACAAACTGACGGCGGTCAGCGCGTGGGTACGGCAGCAGACCCACGGGCTGCCGCTGTGGTGGGCCGAGTACTACGTGGAGCCCGGCGACGGCAACGACGACCGCAAGGGCTGGACCGAGCCGCACCGTGTCGCCGTACAGGCCACCGGGATGATCGCCATGGTCAGGGGCGGCGCGGAGTCCGGCTTCTACTGGAACCCGGAGGAGAAGACGGGCACCGACTGCGCCGGCTGTCTGTGGACGCCCACCGACAGCGCGGGCGGCGGCACGGCCCTGCCCATGTACGGTCTGGTGTCCCGGTTCGCCAAGGCGTTCCCGCCGGGGACGCGGTACGAGAACGTGTCCGTGGCGGCCGATGACGTGCCCGACGTCCGCGTCCTGGCGAGCGACAGGACCGTCCTCGTGGTCAACACGCAGAACCGGACCATCAGCGCCCAGATCGACGGCAAGCGGTTCGACATGCGACCGTACGAGGTGAAGTGGCTCGACCGCTGATCGGCCGAGCCACCCTCACTTCATGGTCAGGAACCGCTGCACCAGCGAGGCCAGCACCACCGCCAGCAGCGGCAGTGAGAACCAGAACGTGCCCTGCAGTAGCCGCAGTTGGCGTACACCGGGCCGCAGCGCGACCCGTACGACCTCCCGCGCGGCCAGCAGCAGGAGCAGGACGACGGCGGCCAGGGCGCCGACCACCGACCACGGGGTCCAGGTCACCTGCGGCCCGATCGGCCCCGGGTGCGGTTCCGGCACCGGGCCGGCCGGCTGCCTGCGCAGGGCGAACACCGTGACGTCGTCGTTGACCAGGACCTTCGTCAGCTCCTGCCGGTCGTCCAGGTTCTCGAGCAGCCGGGGCTCCCAGGTCGCGGAGTAGCCCGCGTCCAGCTGCAGATAGGTCACCTGACTCTTGTTGACCATCAGATACGAGTTCGGGCCGGCGTCCTTGAGCGCCTTGACCAGGCCCGACACCAGCACCGGGTCGGTCGGCGCGAGCGTCGGCACATAGTTCACCCGCTCCATGTCCTTCGCCCCCCACGGCATCGCCGGGGTCACGTCGTTGACCGTGTCCTGGGTCGGCCACAGCAGCCGCAGAGTCGGCTTGTCGTGGGCGTACACCCAGTTCATGGCCGCGACCTCGCCGGGGCGGGTGCGCTCGAACGGCTCGTTGCCCCAGCGGGCCACCAGGAACCCGCCCATCAGCAGCAGCCCGGCCAGCAGCGCGGCCAGCGGGGCGAGGCTCACCCGGTCCTTCTCGCGTTCCTGCGCGGTGACGCCGGTGCGAGGGAAGAGGGCGAGGGCGCCGAGCAGGGCCGCGCCGGGCACCGCGAACATGAAGACGCGCAGCGCCATCTCACCGCCGTACGACTGCATGCCGAAGCCCAGGAACGGCACGAAGGTCAGCACCAGCAGCGAGCGTTCGCGGTAGCGGTGGAAGCGCCGGCGCCACCAGCCCCAGCAGGCGAGGGCCATGACCGAGCCGGCCAGCAGCACCCGGGTGTACAGCACCAGCTTGTGGGTCGAACTGCCGCCCTGGATCCGGCCGGAGACGGACGTGGAGACATTGCTGCCGACCCCGCCGACCCCGCCGAACAGGTCGTTGAAGTGCCCCGACCAGTACGGCTCGGCCATGAAGCCCACCCAGACCGCGACCAGCACCGCGAACAGCAGCGGCAGTCCGCGCAGTTCGGACCGGCCGAGCAGGACCAGAGCAGCGAGCACGCCGAGCATGACGAACGGGGTGAGCTGGTGTGCGGGCACGCTCGCCGCGTACAGGCCGATCAGCACCAGCAGGAGCACCGCCCGCCGGCTGCGGTCGGCGGGTTCCACCTCGGCCTCGCCCGGACGGAACCTCGTCCAGATCACCCGCGGCGGGCGGAACCAGACCAGCAGGATCGCCACGAACATCAGGTACAGGAGGTAGGTGAAGCCCTGTGGGGAGAAGTAGTCCTGGCCGACCCAGCCGCACAGCACGAACAGCCAGACCCCGGTCCACTTCGCCCGCCAGCTCGCCCGCAGCGACCGGGTGAGCAGGAACATCGGTGCCAGACAGGCGAGCTGGACGGCGGTCGGCCACCAGCGGATGACCTCGGTGAAGTCGGTGACCCCGCAGGCCCGGCCGACGAACGCGGCCACCGCGAAGAAGCCCGGCCAGCTCCAGCGGGCGTCCAGGTCCGGTACGGCGGACCCGGTGCGGTCGATGTAGTCGATGAAGCCCAGGTGCTGCCAGGCCGTCGGGAACCGCGGCTCGGTCTCGATCACCGCGGGCAGCGCGTGCAGCGAGACGACCGTCGCCACCAGGGTGAGCAGCAGCAGCGTCCGGTGCTCGCGGCGCAGCCAGAGCAGCACAGCGAAGACGATCACCAGCAGGGCCGCTCCGACCAGCGTCGGCAGCGGCAGCACCGAGACCAGCCCGAGCCCGCCCATCCGGTCCAGGTCGGCCTCGCCGAGCCGGAGCGCGGGCACCCAGTACAGCAGCAGCGCGGCGATCAGCAGACAGCCGAGGACGACACCGGTACGGGTGGGCAGCAGCCGCTGCCGCAGCGACACGGGCGCGTCCCGTTCGGCGGTGTCCCCCTGGGCCTGCGCGCCGGGCGCGTCGATCCCTGCCACGGAGTCGATCCTCCCGACGGACGCGTCCAGTTCCTCCGCCGTGAAGGGCGCGTCGACCTCCGCCGCCTCGGCCTCCCGCAGCAGTTCGGCCTCCGCCGGGCCGAGTGAGGCCTCGGTGCCGGGCGTCCTCTCCTCCACCGGAAGACCGACCGTACGCGCCGGCGGCGGCACCGGCGTACCGGCGGGCGGGGTGCCGGGGCCCGGGCGGACGTCCGGCCGGCGCTCCACGTGGTCGAAGTCGACATGGATGCCGAGGGCGAGGGTGTCGGAGTCCAGCGCCCAGGCCGGGCTGTGCCGGCGCGCCGGGGCGGAGGCCGGGACCTCAGGTGCTCCCAGGTCGGCGAGGTCCCCGTCGGGCGCCGCCGAGTCGGACACGGCGTCGGACGCGGTCCGGATCGTCCTCCAGAGCCTCGGCGCGGCGAGCGCGGCGATCAGCGCGAGACTGGCTGCCTCGGCGAGGCCCGCGCCGGTCAGCCCCATCCGGGGCAGGAGCAGCAGGGTCAGGCTCAGCGTCAGGGCGCACAACAGGCCCTGGAGCCAGGCGAGTCCGGCGGTGCGGCTGCGGGCGCGCAGCACCGCGAAGTACGTCTCGATCACGACCCGCAGCATCGAGCCGACCGCCAGCCAGCGCAGCAGCGGGGTCGCCGCGTGCGCGTAGCCCGTGCCGAACACGCCGAGGATCCACGGCGCCCCGATGATCCACAGGGCCGCGATGGGCAGCATGATCCGGGCCATCCGCTTCAGCGCGGCTCGGGTGTAGGCGGCCAGCCGTGCCGGGTCGTGCGAGCCCTCGACCGTGAGGGACGCGCCCATGTTGATGGCGAGCAGGTCGGTCGTGCCGCCGATGGTGGTGGCGATGTAGAAGTACGCGTTCTCCGCCGAGCTGACCTGCGAGGCGACGATCACCGGAACCAGGTAGATCACCGCGAGGGAGAACAGCGAGCCGGTGTAGTCCCCGGCCAGGAACCGGCCGACCTGCTTCAGCGTCGGCGGCTCGGCGCGTCCCTCGGTCGCCCTGACGTGCCGGGGTGCCAGCCGGCGGAACACCAGCCAGCCCAGCGGCACCACCGAGGTGGCGATCGCGGCCACCCAGGAGACGAAGACACCGGTGGTCGGGATGGCGGCGGCGAACGCGACGAGCAGGGCGAGCTTCACGGCCGAGAACACGGTGTTGCCCACCGGCACCCAGGTCGCGCTGCGCAGTCCGGTCAGCACACCGTCCTGCAGGGTGAGCACGTTCCAGGCGATGACGGCCGCGATGAAGCCGAGCCCGTTGACCGTCCCGTGCAGGAAGCGGTACGACGGCCCCCAGGTGTCCAGGGTCAGCAGGAAGACGCCCGCCGCGACCGCCACCAGCAGGGAACTGCCCGCGTAGGTACGGAAGACGAGGGTTCCGGTGCGCTTCCCGGCCACCGGGATGAACCGGGCCAGGGCGCCGGTCAGGGTCACCGCGGTCAGCCCGGCGAGGAACTTCATCGCGGCGATGGCGGCCGAGCCCTGCCCGACCGCCGACTCGGAGTAGTAGCGCGCCGCGGCCAGCCAGAAGCCCAGTCCGAGCACGGCGGAGATGCCGGTGTTGAGCATCAGCGCGTAGGCGTTGCGGAACAGCGGGCTGCCGTCGGAGGACCGGCCGGTGCCGGGCAGCCGGAGGCGGCGCCCGGACTTGTGGGGCGGCTCGGCGCCGGTCGTCGTGGACTCGGTCGTGGTCGTCGTGTCAGACACGGGAACGGATGGCCTTCCGGCGGACCTGACGGGCTCTGCGGACGAGGGCGTAGCCCTTGGTGAGGGCGCGGTCCCTGGCGAAGGTGCGGGCGACGGCGCGGCCGTGGAGCAGCCGCTCGAACTCCTCCACGCCGGTGGAGCGCCGGACCGTGACCCGCTGCAGGGCGTACGGCCCCTGGCGGCGGCGGGCGAGGGCGTTGCCGACGGCGAGGGCCTGGACGTACCCGTCCTCGCGCACGGCCCGGCGGACCCTGCGGTCGGAGTAGCCGTAGGGGTAGGCGAACGACACCGGTCGTGCGCCGAGTTCGTCCCGGACGAGCTCCGTGCAGCGGGCCAGTTCCGTGCGCAGCGCCTCGTCGCCCAGCTGGTCGAGCTGTGGGTGGGTGTGGCTGTGCCCGCCGATCTCGACGCCGGCGGCGGCCAGTTCGCGCACCTGCGGCCAGTCGAGCATGGCGTCCAGGCCGCCCCCGGTGTCGTACGCGCCCCTGATCCAGCCGGTGGAGACGAACAGGGTGGCGGGGAAGCCGTTCTTGGTGAGGACGGGCAGCCCGTGCCGGTGCACGCCCTCGTAGCCGTCGTCGAAGGTGATCAGCACCGGCCGGGCGGGCAGCGGGCGGCCGGAGCGCCAGCGGGCCGCGAGGTCGGCGGTGGTGACCGGGGTCAGGCCCAGGTCGCCGATGAGCGCCATCTGCTCGGCGAAGGCCTCCGGCGCGACCGACAGGGCGCGGGTGGCGTCGTTGGGCGCGGTGGCGACGGAGTGGTACATGAGGATCGGTACGGGCGTGTCACTCACCTGTTCCCCCTTCGATCGGCGCCACCGAGAACGTCGTACCGCCCCGCCGCGCCCGCAGGCTGCCCAGCGCGTAGCCGCCGGCGGCGCTCAGCACCCCGGCGACGATCGCGCCCGCGCGTCCCGCGCCGCCCGGCCGGGCCAGCAGGGCGTCCCGCAGGCCACGGGCGACCCCCGCGGGCAGCACCCTGGTGGCGTACCGGCGTTCGGACTCCAGGCCCTTGTCCGCGCCGACGCTCTTCGCGACCAGCGCCTTGGACAGGCCCTCGGCGTAGGTGCGGGTGCGGAAGTAGGCGAAGTGCTCGCGGGGCTCGGGCACCCGGTGGTGGATCACCGCGCGGTCGTCGATGAGCAGGACGGCGTCGGGGCGGGCCCGGGTGAGCCGGATGCACAGCTCCGTCTCCTCGCAGCCCAGCGGGCGGCGGTCGCCGTCGCGGCCGATTCCGGTGGCGAAGCCGCCCGCCGCCTCGAACGCCGTACGCCGGAAGGAAGCGTTTCCTCCGAGGACGTTGCGCACTCGGACCCGGCCCGGCGGCAGCCCCTTGTAGGTGCAGCCCACCACCCAGTCGAACTCCTCCGGGAACCAGGCCGGCCGCCGGCCCGACGCCCAGACGGGCACCGTACGGCCGCCGACCGCCATGACGCGCGGGTCGGCGTAGCCCTCGGCGAAGCGGCGCAGCCAGTCGCGTTCGGCGACGGCGTCGTCGTCCAGGAAGGCGATGACCTCGCCGTGGGAGGCGGCGATACCGGTGTTGCGGCCGGCGGACAGGCCGCGGGGGCCCGCGTTGGCCAGCACCCGGACGCCCGCGCTCTCCTTGTACTCGCGCTCCAGCCGGTCCTTCAGGGCCGGGTTGTGGTCCACGACCAGGAGCGTCTCCAGCGCCGGGTACGACTGCGCGCGCACCGAGGAGACCGCCGCGAGGATGTCCTCCCAGCGGTCCTCGGTGTACACGCAGATCACGACGGAGATGCCGGGATCTCTCAAGACACCTCTCCCCGGACCGCGTCGAGCATCGGCGAGTGGTGTTCCTGGCGGCGCAGTTCGCGCCGGTTGGAGCGCTCCTTGAGGATGACCTTGAGCACCCGGAACCCGTCGCGCACGGCCCGCAGGTTGCTGGTGCCGTGGATGCGGAGGTACTCGTGGCTGGGGATCTCCTGGACCTTCAGGCCGGCCTTGACCACTCTGATGTTCATCAGCGTCTCGACCTCGAAGCCGGTGCAGTCGAGGTCGATCTTGCCGAGGCAGTGCCGCCAGAACGCGTTGTAGCCGTAGCACAGGTCGGTGTAGCGGGCGCCGAACTTGCGGTTGACGACCGTGCACAGCGCCCAGTTGCCGAGCTTGCGGATGAAGGTCATGTCGTCGGTGCCGCCGCCGTTGGCGAAGCGCGAGCCCTTGGCGAAGTCGGCGCCGGAGACCAGGGCGGAGACGTACGACACGATCTCGTTGCCGTCGGCGGAGCCGTCCGCGTCGACCATCACGATGATGTCGCCGCTGCAGGCCTCGAACCCGGTGATCAGGGCATCCCCTTTGCCCTTGCCCCGCTGTTCCACGACCTTGACGTCCGGCCACAGGGACCGGGCCACTTCGACGGTGTCGTCCGTGGAATTGCCGTCCACCAGGACGACTTCGTGTATCCAGTCCGGAAGGGTCTTGAAGACGTAGGGCAGGTTCTCCGCCTCATTCATGGCGGGAATCACCACGCTCACCGGCGGCGTGATCGCCAGGTGAGAGGAGATCGGCCGGTAGTGCGCGGCGATTAAAGGATCTTGGCCCGAACTCGGCGGGCGCAGGACGGAACTCATGAGTCTTTTCCCTCTCGTCCGGTGGACCGCCCACCCCCGGGCGGCCCGGCTCTGTGTCCGGTTCGAAAGGGGGGTTCTTCTCATCTTCGGCACGGGGAACCGATGTCGGAACCGATCTCGGGATCGATCTCGGAACTGATCTCCGTGTATGTCGATGAGCTGGCAAAGCTGGCCGGTATGCCGGAGAAGAACGGCAGCCGGTCGCGCGGCACGACTCGGTCACAGTTGCGGTCACCGAGTACGGCACCCCCCTACCGCGCCCCGCGCCGGTGGACGCCGCGGCCCTGAGCCCTCCCCTGGAGCCGTGTGCCGACGTGCCGGTGCGGGTGAGTTGTACGACGTTATTGACGATTGAACCCGAAAGGCAACCCCTGGGGGACTGCCTCACAGTTTTGTTGGTTTGGCCGTTACACAACTTTGGCCATTGCTGCTCGGGTTTGTGTGCGTTTTCCGGAAATTCGTTCCCGGATCAGGACCAGGAGCAGGAGCAGCAGACTCAGCACGGTCACCGCGACCACCCCGCCGCGGACCGACCAGCGGTGGACCGCGAGCATGCCCTGGGCAACCAGCATGTTGACGACGACCGACCCCGCAAGCGCGCAGAGCACCCGGCCGAAGGGATCCAGCCCGCGCAGCGCCGCGGCGAGCGCCACGGCCGGCGCCGTGATCAGGAAGAACAGGGTGCACGGGCCGCGCAGCGGAGAAGCGGAGTCGATGAGAGCGAGCAGCGCGCCGAACCCCGCGACGGCGGTCGCGGCTCCCGCGAGCAGCGGCAATGAAGATGTCTTGATGCGTATGGTCTGCATGACCGACTTTGCCCCCCGACGCGCCGGATGCCGGGCTTCAATGTGGCGCAGTTCATGTGGGGTCGTCAAGACGGTGGTTGTCGAACCGTCAACAGAACTGGCATGTCCATGCAATAGATGAGCGGTGAACGTTTCGCGTTGATCCTGTTGAGACCCCAAAAGTCTTGGCATGAACACTTCCCGTCAACACGCGTAGTTGCTACGACAGTTGTGGCAGAGATCCTGCTAAAGGGAGGTTCCATGAGACGTTCCCGACTTACCGGATTCGTTACCTCGCTCCTCCTCGCCGCCGGCCTCGGTCTCACCGGGGCCGGCCATGCGACCGCCGCCACCGGTGGCTATGTGGCCCTCGGCGACTCCTACTCCTCCGGAGTCGGCGCGGGCAGCTACATCAGCTCCAGCGGCTCCTGCGACCGCAGCACCAAGGCGTACCCGTACCTGTGGAACGTCGCCCACAGCCCGTCCTCGTTCGCGTTCAACGCCTGCTCGGGCGCGACGACGGACGATGTCATGGCGGGCCAGCTCGGCTCGCTCAGCTCCTCGACCTCACTGGTGTCCATCACCATCGGCGGCAACGACGCCGGCTTCTCCGACGTCATGACGACCTGTGTGATCCAGTCCGACAGCGCCTGCATCGACCGGATCAACACCGCGAAGGCGTACGTCGACTCCACGCTCCCCGGCAAGCTGGACACCGTCTACAACGCGATCAGCGCCAAGGCTCCGGGCGCCCGGGTGGTCGTGCTCAGCTACCCCCGCTTCTACCTGCTGGGCCAGACCTGCCTCGGGCTCTCCGACACCAAGCGGTCCGCGATCAACGGCGCGGCCGACTACATCGACGCCGCCATCCAGAAGCGCGCCCAGGCCCACGGGTTCGTCTTCGGCGACGTCCGCACCGCCTTCTCCACTCACGAGATCTGCTCCGGCGACTCGTGGCTGCACAGCGTCAACTGGCTCGACATCAGCGAGTCGTACCACCCCACCGCGGCCGGCCACTCCGGCGGCTATCTGCCGGTGTTCACCAACAACGCGTGACCCGAACGGGCTCGCCCCTCAGGGTGAACTCGTCGGTGAGCCCGATGCCGAAGCGGAGGCCCCGCCCGACGGGGTCTCCGTCGCCGTGCCCGTCGTACAGCCCACCGAGAACGGGACCGCGTTCGACGTGGTCTGCACGGGAGCGCGCACCTTCACACTGATCTGGTCCGCGGTCGTCCCGCTGCCGCGGTACACCGCCAGGGTCACCCGCACCTGCCGGCTCTTCCCGCCGCCGTCCGGGAACGACAGCGTGTGCCACCCCGGGTCGGACACCGAGCCGCGGGTCGTCACCCACCGGTACTCCACCTGCGCGGGCAGCCTCCCCACCGTGAACGTCGCCGTGAACGACGGTGTCTGCCCGTCCGGCGGCGGACAGCTCCCGGAGTACGTCGTGTGCGCGCCGGCCACGGTGACCTCCACGGACTGCGCCGGCTGTGCGCTCGACGACGTGCTGCCGCTCGGCGACGGCGGCGGTGTCGTGCCCGAGCCGGTGCTGCCGTGCGCGGTCGGCGTCCCCGCGCCGCCGCTCGCCCGGGTGCCCCCGCCCGCGCTCCCCTGACCGCCGCCGTGGTTCAGGTTCAGCAGCGCGTACGTCAGCCCCGCCAGCGCAAGCGCGACGACGAGCAGGCCCGCCACCAGCACCGCGCCCGCCCGCCGGCCGCGCCGCGGCGCGTCGGAGCCCGTGGACGCCGTGGGCGCCATGGGCGCCGTGGCGCCGGAGACGGGCGGCGGCGGGGTGGGGGAGGGCTGCCGGTACGGGGCGGCGACCGTCGGGGCGGTGTACGGCGGCACCGGCAGCGTGGCCGCCCGGGGCGTGCCTCCCGCGGCGATGATCCGCAGCTCGTGTTCCGCCCGCTCGCCGTCCAGCCGCTCGGCGGGGTCCTTGCGCAGCAGCCCCTCGATGACCGGAGCCAGCGGACCGGCCCGGCGCGGCGGCGGCAACTCCTCGTCCACCACGGCACGCAGGGTGCTGATCGGGGTGTCGTACCGGAACGGTGAGACGCCCTCCACCGCCGCGTACAGCAGCACGCCCAGCGACCACAGGTCCGACTCCGGCCCCGGTGTCCGCCCCAACGCCCGCTCGGGAGCGAGGAATTCGGGTGAGCCGATCACCTCACCGGTCATGGTCAGCGCGGAGCTGCCCTCGACCGAGGCGATCCCGAAGTCGGTCAGCACCACCCGGCCGTCGTTGGCGAGCAGCACATTGGCCGGCTTCACGTCCCGGTGCAGCACCCCGGCGGCGTGCGCGGCCCGCAGCGCGGACAGCACCTCGGCACCGATGTGCGCCGCCCGCTGCGGCGACAGCGGACCCTCCGCCTCCAACTGGTCGGCGAGCGACAGCCCGCGCACCAGCTCCATCACGATCCAGGGCCGGCCGCCCTCCATGGCCACGTCGTACACCGTGACCACGTTGCGGTTGGCGACCCGGGCCGCCGCCCACGCCTCCCGCTCCAGGCGCGCGTACATCCGCTCCACGTCGGAGGAAGGCAGCCCGGCCGGGGCCCGCACCTCCTTGACGGCCACCTCGCGGTGCAGCACCTCGTCGCGGGCGCGCCACACGGTGCCCATGCCGCCCTCGCCCAGCGGGGACAGCAGACGGTAGCGGCCCGCGATCACACGTTCGCGGCCCGGCTCTTCGGACACGGGCGCCCCCAAGGCAAGTCGTGTGATTTCTCCCCGTCGCGTGATTCACCCCAAGTTAGCTCAGCCGAGGGCGGATGCGGCCCCTTTGAGCACCAAACCGGCGCCCAGAGCCATGACGACCAGCGCGGACGCGAGCGGTACGGAGCGGCGCACCAGCCCGGTCACCGGGTGGGCGGTCCAGCGCGGACGCCGCTCCAGCACCCGGCTCACCCCGGAACCCAGCCGCACCACGGCGAACCCGGCCGCGGTGAGCGTCAGCGCGAGCCCGGCGCCGTAGGCCACGACGAGCAGCAGCCCGAACCAGGCCTTCCCGAGCGCGGCGGCACCGACGAGCACCACGACGGCGGAGGGGCTGGGCACCAGGCCGCCGGCGAAGCCGAGCAGGAGGGTGCCGCGGAGGGTGGGGGCGGTCGGGTGGGTATGGGTGTGGCCCCCGTGCGTGTGCGTGTGCGTGTGGCCCCCGTGGCTGTGGGTGTGCCCGGGATGGGGGTGAGGGTGGCGGGTCGGCCACACCCTCCGTACGAGGTTCGCGCCGGCCGCCAGCACCAGGGCCCCGCCGGCGATGCCCAGCCAGGCGATCACCGAGGGCGTGGCGGCGGAACCGGCGGTGACGAGCAGGCCCAGGGCGACCACGCCCAGGGTGTGGGTCACGGTGACCGAGGCGGCCAGCGGCAGTACGTCCCGAAGCCTCGCCCGGCCCCCGCGGGCCGCCGCTGCCGCGGCCATCAGGGTCTTGCCGTGGCCCGGCGCGAGCGCGTGCATCGCGCCCAGGACGACCGCGACGAGCAGCGCGAGCGCGGCGAAGCCGACGGTGAGGTCGTGGCGGGCCACCAGGTCGTCCAGCGCGCGGGTCCAGCGGTCGGCGCCCCGCGGCAGGATCGCGGCCCCCGGTTCGGCCTGCCGCTCCTCGGCGAGGGCCGGGCCGCCGGGGCGCAGGCGTACGGAGGCGGTGGTGGTGTCGGCCGGCGAGGACAGCAAGTCCTTCGGATACGTGGTCAGTTCGTGCGAGACCGATGTCCCCGGTACGTCGGTCCCGGTCAGTGTCATCCGGTCGCCGCGTGCGGTGATCTCCCGCCAGCCGGGTCCGCCGGTGGCCTCCGCGCTGTGGAAGCCGAGGGTCACGGTGGCGCCGCGGGGGAGCGGGGCGGTCAGCCGGCACTCCACCCGGAGGGTGTGCAGCCCGGCCTGACCGGGACGCAGTCGCGCCGAGGAGCCGACGGCGGTCAGCGTGGCCGTACGGCCGTCGACCGTGAGCCTGCTGTCCTCGGCGGCCCGCGCACACCGCTGCCGGGCCCACTGCGCCGTGCCCAGCCGCTGCAGGTCGGGCCCGGCCTGGGTCGCCGGGATCTCGGCGAGGTCCTCCACATGGTCGATGCGGAGCTGCCCGGGAGCGGCGACCAGGCCGTCGTAGCGGTTGACGGTGAAGTTCCCGAGCGGATGCGCGCTCGCCGGGCCGGCCGGCAGCAGCGCGAGCGCGCTCATGGCGAGGAGCAGGAAGGGGAGGCGGAGCTTCACTTCGTCGCCTCCAGGGCCGTGCGGGCCTCGGCCGCGCCGAGCGGGGAGAAGCCGGGGTTCAGGCGCAGGGCCGCGGTGAGGGAGGCGCGGCCGGCCGGGCGGTCGCCCGTGGCCAGCTCGATCACGCCGCGGTGGTACAGGAAGGCGGCATTGCGGTAACCGGTGGCGGTGGCCTGGCGGGCGTACGGCAGCGCCTCGGCGTCCCGGCCGTTCACATGCAGCGCCCAGGCCAGCGCGTCCGCGGTGTGCACGGTGTGCCGGCGGGCCCATTCGGCGCGGGCCGCGCGCAGGGCGGCCGCCTTGTCGCCGTGGTCCGCGGCGGCCAGCGCGGTGTCGAGGTCGGCGTTGACTCCGTTGGCCTTGGCCAGGGCGATCCAGGCGTCCACGAGGGCGTACTGCCGCCGCGCCCGCGCCTGGTCGCCGGCCGCGCCCCGCGCCTCGTACAGCTCGCCCAGTTCGACCAGCGGACCCGGCAGCGGATACCGGGACACCACGGTCTCCATCCCCTTGATCGCCGCGGCGCGGTCCCCGCTCGCCGCCTGCGCCCGCGCCCGGCCCTCCAGCGCGGGCAGGTAGGTGTCGTCGGCGGCGAGTGCACGGGCGTAGTACGCGAGGGCGGTCCGGTAATCGCCCTGGTTCCAGGCGAGTTGGCCGAGCTGGGCGGCCACGTACGCGATGTCGCCGGGCGACGTGGCGCCCGCCAGTGCCTGCTCGAGTACCCGGCGTGCGGTCGCCACGTCGCCTCGCAGCTCATGCACATACGCGTACCGCGTGAAGACCGGCACCCCCGGTTTGCGTGTGTCGGCGGTCTCGGCGGCTTTCCACGCCTCCGCATACCGGCCGAGTTCGACCAGGCCGTCGATGCGGGAGGACAGCGCGCGCTCGCTGTACGGGTTCTGCCGCAGCGCCCGGTCCGCGTACGCCAGGGCGTCCTTGAAGTCGTGCCGGGCGGCGGCGAGGGCGGCGCGGCCGGCCAGCGCCTGGTCGTTGTCCGGGGCCAGCGCGAGGGAGCGGCTCAGCGCCCGCTCCGCCTGCGGGTAGCGGGCGGGATCGCCCTTGGTCCGCGCCTGCTCGACGTAGGCCAGGCCCAGCGTCGCCCAGCTTCCGGAGTCCTTGGGCTGGGTCCGCAGATGCGCCTGGAGAGCGGCGATGCTCGCGTCCAGGTCACCGCCGCCGAGCACCCCGGGGTCCACGGCGGCGGAGGCCGCCGGCACGGTGACGGGCGCCCGACCGGCCCCCAGGGCGATGGCCCCGCCGGTCAGCGCGACCGCCAACAGGGCGGCGCACCCCACGAGTTGCGCGCCCCGCCACCGCCGCCCCGCAGCGGCGAACCGCCGAACGGCCGCCACGCGCTGGTCGGGGCCGGAGACGACGGAGGGCGCCTCCGAGGGCTCATCGGGCGCGGGTTGCGGGGAGTCGGCGGGTGAGGGTTTTGCGGGGCGGTGGGTGATGTCCTCGGCGGAGGGGGAGCCGGAGCCGCTGACGGCGGGCTCTGCGCGGCCGGGGGTGGCGCGGTCGTCGACGCTGCCCGCCCGCCCGTCCATCGCCTCCTGCCCGGCGCCGTTCTTCCGCTCGCTGTCGCCCTTCAGCCCTGTGCTGCCCTTCCGCCCGTCCATGGCGTCGTCGTCCTGTCTGCGCGGGCCCATGCCGTCTCCTGCGTGCCTCGGTCGTGTCGGATGGCGCGGCCCGCCGTGGGGGAGGGGAAGATGCGGGCCGCGCCGGTCTGGGTGGGGGCGGGGGTCAGTACGGGCGGCGTATGCGCCGGCGCCACCAGCCCACGGCGGTGCCGAGGAGCAGGATTCCGGCCGCGCCCGAGGCCGCCGACGCGGCGATCAGCACGGTGTTGCCGGAACCGGAGCCACCGGAGGACCCGGCCGGTTGCAGGGCGTCGCCCAGCTGGCTGCGGACGTCCGTGCCCGCCGTCGTGCCCTTGGCGAGCGGGCCGCGTGAACCCGAGGTGGGCTCGGCGACGTACGGGAAGTACTTCTCGAAGCCCTTGTCGTTCTGGTCCACCGCGTCGCCCAAGTCGTTCTTGGAGCCGACCAGTTCGCCCTCCATGACCTGCAGTGCCTCGTCGACCACGTCGTCGGTGAGCCGGCGCCCGTTCGGGAAGCCCGCGTTGTCGCCGTCGAGGACGCCGAGCCGCTTGGGGTGCATGGCCGGCTTGATGGAGGTGTTCAGGCGCAGTTCCTCCGAAGGGCGCACGTTCGGGGGCTGGTTGAGGCCCTTGACGCCCTTCAGGAACACGTCGACCAGGTCGTTGCGCGGCTCGCTCGGCGCCTTGATCTTGTAGATCGACTCGATGAGCTTCGGCAGTTCGGGGTGGGTGACGTTCTTCAGGAACTGGGCGTCGTACGCGGGCTGCGAGGCGTTGAACCTGTCCTTGTCCTTCTGTGGGTTCACCACCTCGTTGACCAGGGGGTTGCCCAGGCGGGAGACCTGTGTGTAGTAGCCCTGCGCGTTGCGGCGCTGGGTGGTGGACCAGATGCCGACGACCGGCTGCCCCGCCGACTCCCGGATCAGGTCGTTCGGCACCTGCAGGGCGATGGTGTTGACGTTGTAGCCCTTCAGGGTGTCCCGGCCGACCTCGCTGAGGTTCCCGCCGTACAGCAGGTCGAAGACGCGCAGGTCCGCGAAGAACGGGTCGTCCGCCTGCCCGGCGAAGGTCGCGGCGCCGCCGGCCGTCTTGTACACGGCCTGCGCGCGCAGTTTGCCGTAGTCCGGCATGGACGCCTTGCCGACGTCCGACGGTGCCACCGGCACCTTGTCCGCGAGTCTGGTCCTGTACGCCTCGCGCCCGTGCTTCAGCCGGATCAGATCGATGTCGTACGTCTGCGTGACGTTGAGGTTGGGGTCGTCGAGGCTCTTCACGGCACCCGTGTTGTACAGGAACGTGTTGCCGTTCCTGGTGTGCGTCTTGAACGTGTAGCGGAACACCATGTCGTCCTGCGCGTCACCGTTGCTGTCGACATGGATGTCGTACTGGGCGTCGTCGGCGAAGGTGTAGAAGTTCGGCCCGCCCGCCGGCTCCTCGAACGGGATCCAGTTCGCCACGATCGTCGTCGTGTCGGGCTTGTCCGGGCTGACGAACGCGTACAGGTCGGTGTTGTCGTACTGCGGGGTCCCCGAGATCAGCGGGGCCTCCCGGTGGGAGGAGGCGGAGGCCGCCCCGGGTTCCAGCGTGGCGACGCCGGCGGCCGCGAGCCCTCCGACCGCCAGCGCACCGCACAGGAGCGCGGCCAGGCCCGTACGTCCCCCGTTGCTTCCGCAGAGGGGACTCCTGGAGAAGAGAGGTGTCATGCGTCCGTCCTCAGTGCCGAACTTGCCTTTGACGGACGGGTCTTCGGAGCGGGCCCGCCGGACGGATTGGTCGGACGGAGAAAATCCGCGGAAAAAACTTCGGGCCCGTCCCGACCCGCGTTTTCGGCCCGCTGATCCGTATCTCCCGCGGGAGGTGTGCCTACGTGCGGATGCGAGGGGTGCGCGGAAGGGCCGGCTGCGGCCACGGAGAGGGGGCCCGCATGCGGGCGGACGAGCTGCTGGTGCTCGTCGCGGGCGGCGACCAGAGGGCGTTCGAGGACCTGTACGCACTGGTGTCCGGGCCGGTGTACGGGCTCGTACGACGGGTGGTGCGTGACCCGGCACAGTCCGAGGAGGTCGCCCAGGAGGTGCTGCTGGAGACCTGGCGCTCGGCCGCCCGGTACGACCCCGGCCGGGGCAGCGCCCTGTCCTGGATCCTCACCCTCGCCCACCGCCGCGCCGTCGACCGGGTGCGCAGCGCCCGCGCGGCCGGCGAACGCGAGCAGCGGGAGGCCCTGCGCAGCGGGGAGCCCGCCTTCGACCAGGTCGCCGAGGAGGTCGAGGCCGGCATGGAACGCGAGTGGGTGCGCCGCTGCCTGCGCCGGCTCACGGACCTGCAGCGGCAGTCCGTGACCCTCGCCTACTACGACGGCTACACCTACCGTGAGGTGGCCGAGCGGCTCTCGCTGCCGCTCGGCACGGTCAAGACACGGATGCGCGACGGGCTCACCCGGCTCCGCGAATGCCTGGGAGGCGCCGCATGAGCATCCTCGGCAAGCTGCTGCGCCGCGAGGACCTGCACTCCCTCGCCGCGCCCTACGCTCTCGACGCCCTGGAACCCGGCGAGCGGCGCCGGTTCGAGAAACACCTGCAGGGCTGCGACCGGTGCGCCGCCGAGGTGCGGGAGCTGGCCGAGGACGCGGTGCGCCTCGCCTGGTCCACGGCCGCCCACGCGCCCCCCGACCTGCGCCGCCGCGTGCTGGCCGCCGTACGCACCATCCCGCAGGAGCAGGCCCGGACCCAGGCCCAGGCACCGGCCCGGGAGCGCACGCCCCAGCTGCCGCCGCACGTCTGGGGCACCCAGCCCCCGCCGGGACGCACCCGTACGCCCCGCACGCGCCCCCTGTTCGTGCCGTTCGCCACGGCCACCGCGGCGGCGGCCCTCGTCGTCGCCTCGCTCTTCGCCGTGCAGGCGCAGCGCACCGAGGACCGGCTCACCGCGGAGAAGGCCCGGGGACGTGAGATCGCCCACGTTCTGGCCGCGCCCGACGCCCGCGCCACCACCAGCAAGGACGCACGGGGCCGCGCGATCGGAGTGATCGCTTCCGCCTCGCAGGGAGAGGCGGTCGTCACCCTCAGCGGATACGGCAGCCCGCCCGCCGGCCGCGTCCGCCAGCTCTGGCTCATGCGCCCCCGGGCGCAACCGCGCTCCCTCGGGCTCCTCGCGGGCGACACGCCCTTGGTCGCGAGAGGTCTCGCCACCTCCTCGACGTCACTCGCCGTAACCGTCGAGCCTGACGGTGGCTCAGCCCAGCCCACCAGCCAGCCCATTGTCCAACTCACCCTGAAATCGGTCGGATTCGGAGAGTAGTCAACGTGGGATGGTCAACCTCCTTGCAGGGAAGGTGAATCCCGTGGACGCGATACACGCGTGCCCCCCTGGGGCGATAGGGTTACTCTGCCCGGGCCGGGTGGACTCGTACGGGTGGGGAGTGACATGGAGCAGATAACAGTGCGCAGCAGGGCCAGGGTCCCTGCGATCACCTGTGGCAGCAGCGCGACCAGTTCGCGCCTCGACCGCCATCTGTCGGTGCTGGCGGGTCCCGCCATACCGCAGCGCGAGACGGTCGAGGCGACCTCGCTGATGCGCGAGCTGACGGCGCGTGACACCGCACAGCAGCGCAGCGACCGGGGCAGGCGGGTCAGCCGCGTCTCCCTCTTCGCACCGCTGCGCCGGCTGCGCCGCTCGCTGTTCGGCGGTCACTGAGCGGCTGCCGGCCGGCTGCTGACCGGCCACCGAGCAGCCGCTGACCGGCCGTCGAGCCACCACCGAGCCGCCGCCGACCCGGCCACACGCGGCCCCTGGACCCCTTCCGGGTCGCCGGCGCTCAGGCCGCCACACCGTCCCGGCGCATCGCCGCGATCTCGTCGTCCGTCATCCCCACGGCACGCAGCAGCGCCCCGGTGTGCTGCCCGAGCGCGGGCACATCACCCATCCGTGCCTCGTCCCCGCCCGGCAGCGTGATGGGAGGCAGCAGCGCCTTCAGCGGCCCGACCGGCGAACCCACCTCACGCCACCGCTCCCGGGCCGCCAGCTGCGGATGCCCGGCCAGTTCGTGCAGATCACGCAGCCGGGCGCAGGCGATGCCGGCCTTCTCCAGCCGGGCCAGCGCCTCCTCGGCGTCCAGCGCGCCGAGCGCCCGCGCCACCAGCTCGTCCGTCTCCTCCCGGTTCGCGACCCGTGACGCGTTCGTCGCGTACGCCGGGTCCGTCCCCAGTTCCGGGCGGCCCATGACCTGTTCGGCCAGCCGCCGCCACTCCCGGTCGTTCTGCACGGACAGCAGCACCCGCCCGCCGTCCGCCGTCGGATAGGCGTCGTAGGGCGCGATGACGGCGTGCGCGAGGCCGGTGCGCGCCGGGGGCTCACCTCCATGCATCGCATGGTGCAGCGGATGCCCCAGCCACTCGGCGAGCGCCTCCAGCATCGACACCTCCACCGGCCCGCCCCGGCCCGTCGTCCCCCGCCGCACGAGGGCCGCCAGCACGCCCGAGAACGCGTACATGGCCGCCGCGATGTCCGCCGCCGGGACGCCCGCCTTCACCGGCTGCTCCGGCGTCCCGGTCACCGACACGAGCCCCGCCTCGCACTGCACGAGCATGTCGTACGCCCGCTTGTCCGCGTACGGCCCCGAGGAGCCGTACCCGGAGATGTCCACGGCGACCAGCCGCGGATGCGCCGCGCACAGCGTGGCCGCGTCGAGACCGAGCCGGGCCGCCGCCCCGTGGGCGAGGTTCTGCACGAACACGTCCGCGTCGGCGATCAGCCGCCGCACGGCATCCAGGCCGCGCGGGTCCTTCAGGTCCAGCGCCAGGGACTCCTTGCCGCGGTTGCACCACACGAAGTGCGAGGCGAGACCGCGGGCCGCCGTGTCGTAGCCGCGCGCGAAGTCGCCGCCGTCGACGCGCTCCACCTTGATGACCCTGGCTCCCAGGTCGGCGAGCTGCCGGGTCGCGAAGGGCGCGGACACGGCTTGTTCGACGGCGACGACGGTGATGCCCGCAAGAGGCAGGGGCTGGCTGTCCATGGGCTGTTCCATGACCGGATCATGGCCCGTGACCGGCGGGTTTGTCAGCAGCCCGTCAGCGGCCACCCCGGCCGTACCGGCGCACGGCGAGCGGCAGGAACACCGCGGTCAGGACCAGGCACCAGGCCAGCGATCCGGCCACCGGGTGCGCCACCGGCCAGGCGGAGTCGCGCGGGGCCGTCGCGTTGCCGAACAGGTCCCGCAGGGCGGTCGTCACCGCGCTGATCGGGTTCCACTCGGCGAGGGTGCGCAGCCAGCCCGGCAGGTTGCCGGTGGGGATGTAGGCGTCGGACAGCAGCGGCAGCACGAAGGAGGAGGCCCCGAGCTGCCCGGCCGCGTCCTCGCTGCGGGTGAGCAGCCCCAGCCAGATCCCGGCGCAGGTGCAGGCGAACCGGAAGAACAGCAGCAGCCCCACCGCGCCGGCGGCGTCGATCGCGGACCCCTCGACCCGCCAGCCCACCGCGAGCCCCACGAGCAGCAGGGGTACGGTCCCCGCGGCCGTCACGACGAGGTCCGCGAGCGCCTGCCCGAGCGGTACCGCGGCCCGGCTCACCGGCATCGTGCGGAACCGGTCCATCACGCCCCGGTGGGTGTCCGCGGCGGCCTGGAACATGCCGGTCATCAGCCCGCCCGCGGCGGTCGCGACCAGCAGCCCCGGCACCAGGAAGGACCGGTACTCGCGGCCGGGCATGGCCAGCGCGCTGCCGAACACATAGCCGAAGAAGAGCAGCATGTTGACCGGCATCATCTGGGTGAGGATCGCCAGCCCCGGACTGTTGCGGACCCGGCGCAGCTGCCGGCCGGTCATCGCCAGTCCGTCGTGCGTCAACGCGGGCACACTCATGCGGCAAGCTCCTTGGTCCGCGTCGACTCTCCGGTGAGCCGGAGGAAGACGTCGTCGAGGGTGGGCGGGCGCAGGCTCACGTCGAACAACGGCACGCCCGCCGCGTCGAGTTCGCGCACCAGGCGGGGGAGCGTCAGGGTGGAGTCGGTGGTGACGGCGCCGACGGCGTTGCGCTCGCGGTCGAACACGGGCTCGCGGCCCGTGAGCCGGTCCAGTACGGCCGCCGCCTTCGGCAGGGCGTCGCCGTCGGTGACCACGGCCTCCGCGTAGGACCCGATGAGCGCCTTGAGCTCGGCGGGCGAGCCGGTGTGCGCGACCCGGCCCCGGTCCACCAGGGCGATGTCGTCCGCGAGCTGGTCCGCCTCGTCCAGGTACTGGGTGGTCAGCAGCACGGTCGTACCGTCCGCCTGCAGCGCGCGCACCGCCTGCCAGATGCGGGCGCGGCTGGCCGGGTCGAGTCCGGTGGTCGGCTCGTCGAGGAACAGTACGTCGGGGCGGCGGACGAGGCTCGCCGCGAGGTCCAGCCGGCGCCGCATGCCGCCGGAGTAGGTCGAGGCCTTGCGGCCGGCGGCCTCGGCCAGTCCGAAGCGCTCCAGCAGCTCGTCCGCCCGTGCGGCCGGCCCGCGCACCCGGTGCAGCCGGGCGAACAGCCGGAGGTTCTCCCGGCCGGTGAGGTCGCCGTCGACCGAGGCGTACTGCCCGGTCACGGCGATACGGCGGCGCACGGCGTCCGCCTCGCGGACGAGATCGTGCCCGGCGACCCGCGCCGAGCCGGTGTCCGGCCGCAGCAGCGTGGTCAGCAGCCGCACGGCCGTGGTCTTCCCCGCACCGTTGGGCCCGAGCAGCCCGCAGACCGAGCCCTCGGCCACGGCCAGATCGAGCCCGTGCAGGGCGTGCACAGCGCCGAAGCGCTTCTCCAGCCCCTCACTAAGTACAGCGTACGTAGTTGTCATGCCGCGACCCTACCGCACTACGTACGCTGTACGGAACTAGGATGGTGGCCGAGGTGATGACCGATGGCAGTCCGAGGGGCCGTCCCCGAAGTGATCTGGGCGCGCCCCGAGCGCACCGGCCGGGGTCCGAAGCCGGCGTACACCCGCGACGACATCGCGGCGGCCGCCGTCCGGATCGCCGACGAGCGGGGACTCGACGCGGTGTCGATGCGGCATGTCGCGGGCGAGGTGGGCTGCGGCACGATGTCGCTGTACAACTACGTCCCCCGCAAGGAGGACCTGTACGAGCTGATGATGGACGCGGTCAGCGCGGAACACGTCCCGTGGGAGCCGAGCGGCGACTGGCGGGCCGACATGCTCCGGGTGGCCCGGGACACGCGGTCGCTGATGCGCCGCCATCCCTGGGTTCCGCGGCTGATGTCCCCGGTGTACGGCTTCAGCCCGCACGCCCTGCGGTACCTGGAGCACTGCCTGGCCTGCCTGGATCCGCTGGAGGCGTCGTACGGCACCAAGCTGGAGCTCATCGCGATGCTGAACGGCGTCGTGACGGCCTACGTCCGCAGTGAACTCGACACGGCCGAGCGGGTCCGGGCACTGCCGTGGTCGGAGGACGAGGAGAACGCGGTGCGGATCGCCTATCTCGGTCGGCAGGTGGCCTCGGGTGCGTATCCGAGGATGGCGGCGGCGTTCGCGGAGGACGCGGGGCCGATCGACCTGGAGGCGGTGTTCGAGCGGGCGTTGGGGAAGGTGCTCGACGGCTTCGACCCCGGATGCGCCGGCGGGTGAACCGCGGACGACTCGGCTCGCGCCCGGATCGAGGACGTCGCACGGCCGGACGCGCTCCCAAGCCCCGCTAGATCAGCGCGAACTGGCCCTCCGGGCCCTCCTCGTGGTGGTCCAGGACCGAGGCGGGGCGGCGGGAGGACTCCGGGGCCGGGAGGACGCCCGCCTCCCGGAGGCCGGTCGCCGTGATGGAGGTCGTCACCTTCAACTCGGCGCGCTGCGGCCCCAGTTCCGCCAGCAGGGCCAGGACCGTGATCAGTTCCAGCAGTTCCGACGTCCAGGTCTGCGGCCAGCCGGGCGGGCGGATCGCGGCCAGGGTGCCGGGTTCGGCCGGTGCCGTACGGGCGGTGAACCAGGACTCCAGGACCCGGACCCCGGCCACCTCGTAGTCCCAGGCCTCCGGTGGTACGGGGGAGATGCGGCCCTCGTCGACGTGGAGGGTCTCGTCGTCGGCGTCGTAGAGAAGAGCGACGGGCCGGGCCGGCAGGGGTGCGCGGACGTAGGGGCGGCGGCCGCCCGGCAGCTTGGGGCGTTCGCCGTCACGGCGCATCAGCCACAGCATGCGGCGGCCCAGTTCGACCCCGGTCGACCACAGGTCCGGGTCGTCGGTGAGCGGGACGGTCAGCGCGGGAGTGGTGGCCGCCAGGATCCAGGAGAGGACGTCGACCGGAGTGGGGGACTCGCCCAGGCGGGCGGCGAGGTGGGCCGTGAGGCCCGGCGCGAGGTTCGGTTCCCTGCCGCCGGGGCGGCGGTACAGCGGGCGGACGCGGCCGGTGCGGAGGGAGGGCAGCAGCGAGGTCGCCAGGAGCGGGCCGGCCTCGTCCCCCGTCTCCACCGTGAAGACCTGGTGCGCGTCCGCCACCCGCCACAACTCCGGGCGCGCGGCGTCGATCAGCCGGTGGTCCGGGATCAGCCACTGCGCGTCGAAGGGCGCCGCCAGGACGCGGACCGGCTCGGCGCAGGGGCCCTCGGCGCGGGCCAGCCGCTCGGTACCGGTGGCCTGGCCCGGGAGTTGGCCCACCGCGGAGTTCGGCGTGCGGGCCCGGGTCGGCTCGAAGAGGGCCTCGCGGTCCGGTCCCTCGGCCTTGAGCAGGGCCTCCCAGCGTGCCTTCAGGGAGCCGGGATCGGGTGCCGTCGGCCAGGTGCGGCCGGGCCGCAGCGGTGCGACGGACCACGGCATGAGGTCCGCCAGCAGCGGAGCGTCGTCGTGCGTCACGCAGGGCATGGTACGGCCTGTCCCCGGCCCGGTATCAGGTCGCGTCCAGGGTGACCGTGAACGAGAACCGGTCCCCCCGGTACTGGATCACCGCCACATCCAGCACCCTCCCACCGCTGTCATACGTCACCCCCGTGTAGTGCAGGATCGGACTGAGCAGCGGCACCTGCAGCAGCCGGGCGGTCTCCGGGTCCGCGAGCCGCGCCTCCACCGTGTCCGTGATGCGGCTGATGTCCGCCCCGACCACGTCCCGCAGCACCTTCGTCATCGGCCAGCGGACCAGGTCCTCCAGGTCGATGCGCGCGGCGAGTCCGGGGCGGACGTGGTTGACGGCGTGGTTGGTCGGCTCGCCGGTCTTCTCGTCGCTGCGGAGGCGGTGGTACGTCATCACCTCCGCGAGGTCCGGGAAGTACTCGGTGACACCGGCCGGCACCGGTGTCATGCCGTGGTCCAGCAGCTCGGTGGTCATCCCGGACTGCTGGGCCACGATCGCGTCCACCGAGCCCAGCAGCCGGACGGGCGCGCCCCGCCGGACGCCGGGCTCGATGAACGTGCCGCGCCGACGGTGACGGCTGATCAGCCCCTCGTCCTCCAGCTCCTTCAGCGCCTGCCGCATGGTCAGCACGCTCACGCCGTAGTGCTCCGCCAGCTGCTCCTCGGTGGGCAGCCGCAGCGGGTCCTCGGGAGAGCGGCCGAGTATCGAGGCGCGCAGCGACTGCGACACCTGGTACCACAGCGGCAGCTTGCGGTTCAGGACGATCGAATCCGGGGCGAAGGAGGTCACTCGGCTATCCGTACCTGTCGATGAACGTCAGGCGCAACAGAGGCGTCATGCGCGGAAGTGGCGCTCGAGCCCCTGCCACACGTCGTCGTAGCGCTGCTGGAGGTGGTCGGCTCCGGCCGCGTGCGGGGTGAGGGTCACCGGCCAGCGGGTCTCGAACATGAAGGCCAGACCGTCGTCGATCTTCTGCGGCCTGAGCTCGGCCGCGCTGGCCCGGTCGAAGGTCTCCCGGTCCGGGCCGTGCGCCGACATCATGTTGTGCAGCGAGCCGCCGCCGGGCACGAAGCCCTCCGCCTTGGCGTCGTACGCGCCCTCGATCAGGCCCATGTACTCGCTCATCACGTTCCGGTGGAAGTACGGCGGCCGGAAGGTGTCCTCGCCCACCAGCCAGCGCGGGGCGAAGACGACGAAATCGACGCCGGCCAGGCCCGGGGTGTCCGACGGGGAGGTCAGGACCGTGAAGATCGAGGGGTCCGGGTGGTCGTAGGAGATGGTGCCGATCACATTGAAACGGCGCAGGTCATAGACGTACGGCACATGGTTGCCATGCCAGGCGACCACATCGAGCGGGGAGTGGTCGTAGGTGGCCGTCCAGAGGTTGCCGCAGAACTTGTTCACCACCTCCACCGGGCCCGCCACGTCCTCGTACGCGGCGACCGGTGCCTGGAAGTCCCGGGCGTTGGCGAGGCCGTTGGCGCCGATCGGGCCGAGGTCGGGCAGCTGGAAGGGCGCGCCGTAGTTCTCGCACACATAACCCCGCGCGGTCGGGCTCTGCCCGCCATCGGACGCAGTGTCCAGCAGCTCCACACGGAAGCGCACCCCACGGGGAATCAGCGCCACCTGTGCGGGCTCCACGGCGAGGCGGCCGAACTCGGTGTGCAGGAGCAGCCCGCCGCGCTCCGGGACGATGAGCAGTTCCCCGTCGGCGTCACTGAACACGCGCTCCATGGAGGCGTTCGCGTGGTACAGGTGCACGGCCATGCCGGTGCGCTGGGTGGCGTCGCCGTTGCCGCCGAGCGTCCACAGGCCGGCGAGGAAGTCGGTGCCGGCCGGCGGCTCGGGCAGCGGGTTCCAGCGCAGCCGGTTGGGGTCGGGCACGGTCTCGGTGAAGGGGGCCGTGCGGAGCGCGCCGTTGCCGGCGCGGGTGAACGCCGGGTGCGCGGCCGAGGGGCGGATGCGGTAGAGCCACGAGCGGCGGTTGTGCGCCCTCGGCTCGGTGAAGGCCGTACCGCTCAGCTGCTCCGCGTACAGCCCGAGCGGCGCGCGCTGCGGCGAGTTGCGGCCCTCGGGCAGGGCGCCCGGCACGGCCTCCGAGGTGTGTTCGTTGCCGAACCCGGTCAGATACGACAGTCCCGCGGCGGTCTTCCGCGCGTCCCCGCTCATGATCGCTCCCTTGCGCTCCTGATCGCGCTGTTGATCGCGCTCCCGATTCCTATGCAACACCGTAGGAATAGGTGGGGGCGGGCGCAAGAGGGCCGCGGCACTCCGTCGGCGAGCCGACCGCGCGTACTCCGTCAGGGGGACCCCGTGGGGCGGACGGAACCAGACTTCAGGCGGATTCGGGGGACCGGAGGGTTGTTCTACTCTCCAGGCATGCCGAGGACGTCATGGATCCGCAGGACGCTCGCCGCGCTCGCGGCGGGCGTCCTGCTGCCGCTCGGCGCGGCGGCCTGCGCGTCCGGGCACACCCACGACGGCGCGGTCTCGCCCTCGCCGGTCGGCAAGGTCCTGGACGACACCGACTCCACCGGACGGCATCTGCGCGAGGTCGGCAGGAAGGGCGCACCGCAGGTCGGTGTCGAGGTGACCCCGGACTCCGGCGGCGGCTGGGACGTCCGGCTGACGTTCCACCGCTTCCGCTGCTCCGCACCCGGTGCCGGGCCGGCGGCGGTCGGCGGGCGCGGGCTCGTGTACCTCTTCGTCGACGGCCGCGGGATCACCCGGCTGCGCTCCCGCGAGTACCACCTGCCCGACGGTCTCGTCCCGCACGGCACCCACCATGTCACCGCCCGCCTGTACGCCGACGACGGCACGGTGTGGGCCGTACACGGAATGCCGGTGCAGAGCAGCGCCGACATAACGGTGTCGGACGCGCGGACGGCGTCGGGCGAGCGACCGGGCGGCGCGGCCGCCCCGGCCGCCGGGAAGTGAGTGCACCGGCCACTCTTCTCCGTACGGGAGGGCGAGGTTCACCGGATCCCGGCGGAGAGGCATCATGAAGCCCGTGCCCCACGCGACATCGCTCCGCCGCGCGCCCGTCCAGCGGCGCAGTGCCGAACGGCTGACCAGGATCCTCGACGCCTGCGCCGAACTCCTCGACGAGGTCGGCTACGACGACCTGAGCACCCGCGCGGTCGCCCTGCGCGCCGGTGTGCCCATCGGCTCCGTCTACCGCTTCTTCGGCAACAAGCGGCAGATGGCCGACGCCCTGGCCCAGCGCAACCTGGAGCGGTACACCGAGCGGGTCACCGAGCGGCTGAAGAAGACCGACAGGGGCGACTGGCGGGCCGCGATGGACGCCGTCCTGGACGAGTACCTGGCCATGAAGCGCACCGCACCCGGCTTCTCCCTGGTCGACTTCGGCAACCAGATACCGGTCGGCGCCCGCCACGCCGAGCCCAACACCCGCGTCGCCGACCGCCTCACCGACCTGCTCTCCGGCTATCTCGGCCGTACCCCCGACGACGACCTGCGCCGGGTCTTCCTGGTCGCCGTGGAGAGCGCCGACGCCCTGGTCCAGCTGGCCTTCCGGACCGACCCGGACGGTGACGAGGCGATCATCGCCGAGACCCGGGAGCTGCTGCGGGCGTATCTGGCCCGCGTCCTCGACTGACCTTCGGCGGTCATCGTTCACGTGAAGAGACCTCCCCTCCATGCATACCGGTCGGTATGCTCACCCCGAGCCACTCCGCGCTCGCCCGGCACCGCCGCCGACCTCCGGGAGGACCCGTGTCCCGCACCGCCCTGCGAATCTGCCCCCTGTGCGAGGCCACCTGCGGGCTGACCCTCACCATCGAGGGCACCCGTGTCACCGGCGCCCGCGGTGACCGCGAGGACGTCTTCAGCAAGGGCTTCATCTGCCCCAAGGGCGCCTCCTTCGGGGCCGTCGACTCCGACCCCGACCGGCTGCGCGGCCCGCTCGTGCGCCGGGACGGCGAATTGTGCGAGGCCACCTGGGAGGAGGCCTTCGACGCGGTCGCCGCAGGGCTCCGCCCCGTCGTGGAGACCCACGGCGCGGACTCCGTCGGCGTGGTCCTCGGCAACCCCAACGTGCACACCGTGGCCGGCGCCCTCTACCCGCCGGTCCTCCTCGCCGGACTGCGCACCCGCAGCCTGTTCACCGCCTCCACGGTCGACCAGATGCCCAAGCACGTCTCCAGCGGGCTGCTCTTCGGCGACGCGAACGCCATCCCCGTGCCGGACCTGGACCACACCGACCACCTGCTGCTCATCGGCGCCAACCCGCTGGAGTCCAACGGCAGTCTGTGCACCGCCCCCGACTTCCCGGGCAAGCTCAAGGCGCTCAAGGCCCGCGGCGGCCGGCTGACCGTGGTGGACCCGCGCCGCACCCGTACCGCGCGGCTCGCCGACCGGCACCTGGCGATCCGCCCCGGCACCGACGCCCTGCTGCTCGCGGCCATGGCGCACACCCTCTTCGCGGAGGACCTGGCCGGCCTCGCCGACCTCGCCCCGCACGTCCAGGGCCTCGACGAACTCCGGGAGGCCATACGGGACTTCACTCCCGAGGCCGTGGCCGAGGCCTGTGACATCGACGCGCCGACCATCCGTACCCTCGCCCGCGAACTCGCCGCCGCCCCCACCGCCGCCGTCTACGCCCGCATCGGCAGCTGCACCGTCCCGCACGGCACCCTGGCCAGCTGGCTGGTGGACGTCCTCAACATCCTCACCGGCAACCTGGACCGGCCCGGCGGCGCCCTCTTCCCGCAGGCCGCCACCGACAGGACGCCCCGCCCGGCCGGTCCGGGCCGCGGTTTCACGCTCGGCCGCTGGCACTCCCGGGTACGGCAACTGCCCGAGGCCAAGGGAGAGTTGCCGCTCTCCGCGCTCGCCGAGGAGATCGACACCGCGACCGACGAGGGCGAGCCGGTCCGTGCGCTGATCGTCGTGGCCGCCAACCCGGTGCTGTCCGCGCCCGACGGCGACCGCCTCGACAAGGCCCTGGACTCCCTCGACTTCATGGTCAGCGTCGACCCGTACCTGAACGAGACCTCCCGCCACGCCCACGTCGTGCTGCCCCCGCCCCCGCCCTCGCAGAGCCCGCACCACGACTTCGCCTTCAACACCCTCGCCGTGCGCAACCAGGTCCGCTACACCCGCCCCGCGGTCCCGCTGGAGCCCGGCCGCATGGCCGAGAGCGAGATCCTCGCCCGGCTGATCCTCGCGGTCACCGGCATGCACGGCGCCGACCCGGCCGCCGTGGACGCGATGGTCGTCGACCAGACCCTCGGCAAGGCCGTCCAGGAGAAGCACTCGCCGGTGTACGGCCGTGACCCGAAGGAACTCGCCGGGCAGCTCACCGGAGAGACCGGCCCCGAGCGGCGGCTGGACATGATGCTCCGCCTCGGCCCGTACGGCGACGGCTTCGGCGTACGGCCCGACGGGCTGACCCTGGCCGGGCTGCTCGCCCACCCGCACGGCATCGACCTCGGCCCGCTGCGCCCGCGTCTGCCGCAGCCGCTCAGGACCCGCAGCGGCAAGGTCGAGCTGCTGCCCGAGCCGATCGCCGCCGACCTGCCCCGGCTGCGCCAGGCCCTGCGCGAGCGGCCCGAAGGCCTCGTCCTCGTCGGCCGCCGCCACCTTCGCTCCAACAACAGCTGGATGCACAACGTGCCCGCCCTCACCGGCGGCTCCAACCGCTGCACCCTGCACATCCACCCCGAGGACGCGGCCCGGCTCGGCGTCCGGGACGGGGCGGACGTGCGCGTGCGGGGCGCCGGGGGAGAGGTGGTGGCACCGGCCGAGGTCACCGACGCCGTACGACCCGGGGTGGTGAGCCTGCCGCACGGCTGGGGCCACGACCGTCCCGGCACCCGCCTCGGCCACGCCGCCACCGCGCCCGGCGTCAACGTCAACCAGCTCCTCGACGGCAGCCTGCTCGACCCGCTCTCGGGCAACGCGGTGCTCAACGGCGTACCCGTCGAACTCGCCGCAAGCCTGTGACCCGCCCTCTCTGGACGTTCGCGTTGCGCCACACGAGCGAAATCTGACGGCACGCCGGGTGTCGATGCGTCAGTAGTGGTGGACATCGAGCACAGTCCCATCGAAAGAACGATTTGTATGAAAATCGTCTGACTCGGAGGAATGTGCATGCCCACCACAACCTCACCACGTGCCTTCCGCTCCCGTGCCGGCGCCACCGTCGTCCTCACCGCCCTCGCCGCGGCGGGTGCGTCGTGGGTGGCGCCGACCGCTGCGGCCCAAGGGGAGAACGGCGACATCAGGGTGCACAGCGTGGGCGTTCCCTACGGTGTGACGAAGGACGAGCCGACGGTCTGCAGGTTCTACCTGGACGCCGTCAACTTCGACATCCTGCCCAACATCCCCTACATCATCCAGGCCCAACCCCCCCTGCCCAGCGCCGCCACCGTCACCGGCGTCATCCAGCTCGCCGGCGGCGCCGGACACACCGATGCGATCGGCCTGACCGACGGCCAGTACAAGCTCACCTGGGTCGCGGCGGGTGCCGTCAAGGAGAAGCTCTTCCGCGTCAACTGCCATGACCGGCACGAGGAGGGGCACGACGAGGGGCACGGTCCGAACGGGCAGATCGAGGACCACCGCGACCACGACCACAGGGACCAGGACGGCCCGGGCTGGGGCAGGAGGGACGACTTCGATCCGCCGAGGGGCGGTGTGCACGCGGGCGGCGGCGGACTCATGGACACGGCCGCCGCGTACTCGCCCGTGGCCGCCGCGGGTGCCGTGGGTCTGATCGCGGTCGCCGGTGGCGTGTACGTCCGCCGGAACCGCCGCCGGCCTCATGGCGCCGCGTAGACGGAGAAGAAGGCCCTGGTACCGGACCCGCGCCTACCGCCTCTCCAGGACCGCCCTGCTGGTGGCCGTCCTGGTGACGGTGGGCGGCCGGTGCGGGGGCGGGCACGCCGGCCCCGGCCGGTCGGGCGACCCGGACGCGGTGGCGGCCGCCGGCGGACCGGGCGGCAGCGGGAAGGCGTCCTGCGAGCCCCCTGCCGGGCCCCCGCCCGGCCCGCTGCCCCGGTCCCGGCCGACGTCCTTGCGCATCCCCTCGCTGGGCATCGACGCACCGATCACGGCCATCGGGCTCGACAAGGAGCGACAGCTGGAGACCCCGCCCGTGGACAAGCCCAAGCTGATCGGCTGGTACGAGGGCGGCCCCACGCCGGGCGAGTCCGGCACCGCGATCGCCGTCGGCCACCGGGACACCAGGACCGGCCCCGCCGTCTTCGCCGCGCTCGCCCAGGTGAAACCCTGCCAGGTCATCGAGGTCGGCCGCGCCGACGGCCGTACCGCCGTCTACACCGTGGACGGGATGAAGGTCTTCGACAAGGCGGGCTTTCCGGACAAGCAGGTCTACGCGCCGACCGACCGACCGGAACTCCGCCTGCTGACCTGCGGCGGCTTCTACAGCCGGCGCACGGGCTACACCAGCAACGCGGTGGTCTTCGCGCACCTGACCGCGACCAGGTGACGGGACGGGCCGTGCGATGTCTTCCCCCCGCCCGCCACTTTCCGTTAACTTCCGTGACCGACAGGCCCCGTTCGACCCGCGGGGTCTTCGGACCACGGAGCAGCGGCGCTCCGGACAGCCCCCGAGGGCGGCACGCATGACACGCGCCATCGCACTGCACGACGTGAGCAAGGCCTACGCACGCGGCCCGCGCGTGGTCGACGGGCTCTCGCTGGACATCGCGCCCGGCGAGTTCCTGGTCCTGCTCGGCCCGTCCGGCTGCGGCAAGTCCACCGTGCTGCGGATGATCGCCGGCCTGGAGGACATCGACGCGGGCGAGCTGCTGCTCGACGGTGAGTACGCCAACCACTGGCAGCCCTCCGAGCGGGGCATGGCCATGGTCTTCCAGAACTTCGCCCTCTATCCGAACATGTCCGGCCGCGACAACATCGGCTTCCCGCTGCGCATCGAGGACCCCGGCGCCGACCCCGCCCCGCGCGTCTCGGCCACCGCCCGCATGCTGGGCATCGAGGACCTGCTCGACCGCTTCCCCAGCCAGCTCTCCGGCGGCGAGCGGCAGCGCGTCGCCATGGGCCGGGCCATCGCCCGCCACCCCTCCGCCTTCCTGATGGACGAGCCGCTGTCCAACCTCGACGCCAAGCTGCGCAACCACCTGCGCGCCGAAATATCCCAGCTCACCCGCGAGTTGGGGGTGACCACGGTGTACGTCACCCACGACCAGGCCGAGGCGATGTCCCTCGGCGACCGGGTCGCCGTGCTGCGCGGGGGAGTGCTCCAGCAGGTCGGCACCCCGCGCCAGGTCTACGCACTGCCCCGCAACGTCTTCATCGCCGCCTTCATCGGCACCCCGCGCATCAACCTGCTGCGCGGCCTGGTGCGCGCCCCGCTGGACGGCGCCATGACCATCAGCCTCGGCAAACAGGCCCTCCGGCTGCCCGAACCGCTCTGTCTGGACCACCAGTTGCTGCGCGTGCAGCAGGGCCGCGAGGTCATCGTGGGACTGCGCTCGGAGGCGGTGCGCATCGCCAGGCACAGCTCCGCCCGGCCGGGGGAGGTGGCCATCACCGGTCTGGTGGAGCACGTGGAGTTCCAGGGGCACGAGATCCTCGTCCACTTCAACACCGGCTCCCGCCCCGCCGTCGTACCCGAACTGGAGGCCCCGCGCCCCGCCGCCCGGCCGGCGCGACGGCGGCGCAGGGAAGGCGCGACCGTGCTGGACCGGCTGCGGGAACGGGCCGGTTCACGGCGCGCCGGGCCGGTGGTGGTGCTCGAACACCCCGGGGACACCGCGCCCGAACCCGCGCCGCCGGAGGGCCGGCTCCCCGGCGACCTGGTGGTGCGCACCACCCCGGACCTCCGGCTGCACCACGGCATGCAGGTCCCGCTCCTCGTCGACCTCGCCCATCTCTTCGTCTTCGACCAGCAGGGCGACCGCATCTGCCCGTCCCCCGACCGGCTGCCCGACCTGGACGAGTGAGCTGCCCCACCTGCACGAGTGAGCATCGGCCGCCCCGGCGATGATGTCCTGGTACGTCTGGCGCCAAAAAACTAACGTCGCTAGTTTGTGTGCCGGACGACCCAGACCCGCCGGGAGGCAGCAGCATGAAGGCACACGACGGCCTGTACATCGACGGCGCCTGGCGCCCCGCCGAGAACACGGAAGTCATCGAGGTCGTGAACCCGGCCGACGAGCAGGTCATCGCCAGGGTCCCGGCGGGCGGTGCCCTCGATGTCGACACCGCCGTGCGCGCGGCCCGCGCCGCCCTGCCCGCCTGGGCCGCCACGCCGCCGGCCGAGCGTGCCGCGCGCCTCACCGCCCTCCGCGACGTCCTCGTGGCCCGCAAGGACGAGATCGCCGAGACGGTCACCGCCGAGCTGGGCGCCCCGCCGCAGTTCTCGCAGGCCGTGCACGCGGCCGTGCCGATCGCCGTCGCCGGTTCCTACGCCGAACTGGCCGCGACCCACTCCTTCGAGGAGAAGGTCGGCAACTCCACCGTGCTGCACGAGCCCGTCGGGGTGGTCGGCGCGATCACCCCCTGGAACTACCCGCTGCACCAGATCGTCGCCAAGGTCGCCCCGGCGCTCGCCGCGGGCTGCACGATCGTCCTCAAGCCCGCCGAGGACACCCCGCTCACCGCCCAGCTGTTCGCCGAGGCCGTCCACGAGGCGGGCGTGCCGGCCGGTGTGTTCAACCTGGTCACCGGCCTCGGCCCGGTCGCAGGCCAGGCCCTCGCCGAGCACCCCGGCGTGGACCTGGTCTCCTTCACCGGCTCCACCGCGGTCGGCAGGCAGATCGGCGCGGTGGCCGGCGCGGCCGTCAAGAGGGTGGCCCTCGAACTCGGCGGCAAGTCCGCCAACGTCATCCTGCCGAGCGCCGACCTCGCCAAGGCGGTGAACGTCGGCGTGGCCAACGTGATGTCCAACTCCGGACAGACCTGCAGCGCCTGGACCCGCATGCTGGTCCACCGCGACCGGTACGACGAGGCCGTCGAGCTGGCCGCCGCGGCGGCCGCCAGGTACGGCGACCGGATCGGCCCGTTGGTCAGCGCCAAGCAGCAGGCGCGGGTGCGCGGCTACATCGAGAAGGGCGTCGCCGAGGGCGCCCGCCTGGTCGCCGGCGGCCCCGAATCCCCGCAGGAGAAGGGCTACTTCATCAGCCCCACGGTCTTCGCGGACGTGACCCCGGAGATGACCGTCGCCCAGGAGGAGATCTTCGGCCCGGTCCTGTCGATTCTGCCGTACGACGACGAGGAGGACGCCCTGCGCATCGCCAACGGCACGGTGTACGGCCTCGCCGGCGCCGTCTGGGCGGGCGACGAGGCCGAGGCGGTGGCCTTCGCCCGGCGCATGGACACCGGCCAGGTCGACATCAACGGCGGCCGGTTCAACCCCCTCGCCCCCTTCGGCGGCTACAAGCAGTCCGGAGTCGGCCGGGAACTCGGGGCGCACGGACTCACCGAGTACCTCCAGACCAAGTCCCTCCAGTTCTAAGGAAGTACGCGAGCCATGGCCGTACGAGCCGCCGTCCTGCCCGCCATCGGCGCACCCCTGGAGATCACCGGCATCGAGCTGCCCGACCCGGGTCCCGGACAGGTCCGGGTCCGCCTCGCCGCCGCCGGTGTCTGCCACTCCGACCTGTCCCTGTCCAACGGCACCATGCGCGTCCCGGTCCCGGCCGTCCTCGGCCACGAGGGCGCCGGCACGGTCGTGGCCGTGGGCGAGGGCGTCGCCCATGTCGCCGAGCGCGACCCCGTGGTCCTCAACTGGGCTCCGTCCTGCGGGAGTTGCCACGCCTGCACGCTGGGCGAGGTCTGGCTGTGCGCCAACGCCCTGAACGGCGCCGCCGACGTCCATGCCCGCACCGCCGACGGCACCGACCTGCACCCCGGCCTCAACGTGGCCGCGTTCGCCGAGGAGACGGTCGTCTCCGCGTCCTGCGTGCTGCCCCTCCCGGAGGGCGTGCCGCTGGTGGACGCCGCCCTCCTCGGCTGCGCCGTCCTCACCGGCTACGGCGCCGTCCACCACTCGGCGAAGGTCCGCCCGGGCGAGACGGTGGCCGTCTTCGGCGCGGGCGGGGTCGGCCTCGCCACCCTCCAGTCGGCGCGCATCGCGGGCGCGTCCAGGATCATCGCCGTGGACGTCTCCCCGGCGAAGGAGGAGCTGGCCCGCGCGGCCGGCGCCACCGACTTCGTCCTCGCCTCCGAGAACACCCCCCGTGAGATCCGCGCCCTCACCGGCAGGCAGGGCGTCGACGTCGCGGTCGAGTGCGTGGGCCGCGCGGTGTCGATCCGCGCCGCCTGGGACTCCACCCGCCGGGGCGGCCGTACGACGGTCGTCGGCATCGGCGGCAAGGACCAGGAGGTCACCTTCAACGCGCTGGAGATCTTCCACTGGGGCCGCACCCTGTCGGGCTGTGTCTACGGCAACACCGACCCCGCCCGCGACATCCCGGTGCTCGCCGAGCACGTGCGGGAGGGCCGCCTGGACCTCTCCGCGCTGGTGACGGAGCGCATCGCCCTGGAGGGCATCCCGGCCGCCTTCGAGAACATGCTCGCGGGCAAGGGCGGCCGGGCGCTGGTGGTGTTCTGAGGGTCAGGTGACCTTCTCGGGTCGCGGCTCCGCACCGGCCGCGACCCGGACCGTCCGGCCACCACGGGCCCGGGACCGCGACACCGCCACGCCCGCGAGACACAGCACACCGCCGCCCAGCGTGAGCGCGCCCGGCACCTCGCCGAGCACCAGCCACGACATCAGCACCACCAGTGCGGGCACGGCGTACGTCGTCACGCCCATCCGGCTGGCGGTCGTGCGGGCCAGGGCGTAGGCCCAGGTCGTGAAGGCGAGGGCGGTCGGGAAGACGCCGAGGTAGACCATGTTCAGGGTCGCCGACGCGGGTGCGTGCGCGACCTCGTGCACCAGCTGCCCGGCGAACGGCAGACAGGCCACCGCTCCGACCAGGCACCCGAACGTCGTCACCTGCAGGGCACTGGCGTGCCCCAGGGCCGGCTTCTGCGCGACGACGCCGGAGGCGTACGCCACGGCGGCGAGGAGGCACAGCACCACGCCGAGCAGCGAGTTGCCGCCGCCGCCCGACATCGACAGCCCCACGGTCACCGCGCCCGTGAACGACACGGCCATCCCGGCCAGCAGCCGCGGCGGCATCGGATCACCGAGCAGCCGGGCGCCGAGCAGGGCGATCAGCAGCGGGCCGACGTTCACGACGAGGGCGGCGGTACCAGCGTCCACCTGCTGCTCGCCCCAGTTCAGGACGGCCATGTAGAAGCCGAACCAGAGCAGCCCGGAGAGCAGGATGCCGCGCCAGGCGGCCCTGGGCGGCAGCCCCTCCCGGCGTACGGCCCATATGACACCCAGCGCAAGGGCCCCCGACGCCAGCCGCCCGAGGGCCAGCGCACCGGGGGAGTACTCCTGCCCCGCACTCCGGATCGCCACGAAGGCCGACGCCCAGAGGACGACGGTGACGACGGCGGCACCGGCGGGCAACAGGCGGTGGCGTGGGACGGCGTTCATCATGCTCCCGAGGTTAGGTGGAGGACATTGTCTTGGCTGGCGGAAAACGGACAGGGCGCCTGCAGCGCCCCGAACTCAGCACAGGGCGCTGGAAGGAATACCGAGCAAGGCGGACAACTCCCGCTCCCCCGACGGAGTCACCTTCACCGCTCGCTCCGACCCGATCCGCACACACCACCCCACCTCCAGCGCATGCCGGCACAACGCGGCCCCCGCCGCTCCCGCGAGATGGGGCCGCCGTTCGGTCCAGTCCAGGCACGCACGGGCCAGCGGACGCCGGCTCGAGACGTCCAGCGGAATCCCCGCCGTACGGAACCACTCCACGCCCGCGTCCGTGAGCGCGAACCCGGTGTCCTGCCGCAGCAACCCCCGAAGGGTCAGCGCGTCGGTGACCGCGATCCCGAGCCGCCCGGCGAGATGGTCGTAACAGGTACGCCCCCGAGCCATCGCGGAGCCGGCACTCGATTCGCGCAGCGTCCGCGGAGGGCGCCGTACCGCCGCCGGAGGCAGCCGCGCGGCGAGGTCCTCGACGAGCTCCGCCGCGCGCGCGTCGGCGAGCCGCACATACCGGTGGCGGCCCTGCCGTTCCTCCACGAGCAGGCCCCCGGCCACCAGCTTGCCCAGGTGCTCGCTGAGCGTCGACGCGGCGACCCCCGCGTGCCGGGCCAGCTCACCGGCCGTCCAGGCCCGCCCGTCGAGCAGGGCCAGCAGACAGGCGGCCCGGGTCTCGTCGGCGATCAGGGCGGCGAGCGCGGCGAGACCGGCGGCCTGCGGATCCTTGGCGGTCATACCGCCCAGCATGCGACACGGACACTTCGGCCCCCACCGAATTATCGCTGCACGCTCTGCTGTACCTGCTGCCGTACCTGCTCGTACTGCTGCGCCAGCCCGTCCAGCAGCGCCGTCAGGCCGGTCTCGAAGGCCCGCTCGTCGATCTTCTCCTGCTGCTCGGCGAGCAGATGGGCCTGGCCGAGGTGGGGATAGTCGGCCGGGTCGTACGCACTCGCGTCGTCCACGAAGCCCCCGGCGAACGAACCGAGCGCGGAGCCCATGATGAAGTACCGCATCAGCGCGCCGATGGAGGTCGCCTGGGCCGGTGGCCAGCCGGCGTCGACCATCGCGCCGTACACCGCGTCCGCGAGCCGCAGGGCGGCCGGGCGGCGGCCCGGGCCCCGGGCCAGCACCGGGACGATGTTCGGGTGGTCGCGCAGGGCGGCCCGGTAGGAGACGGCCCAGTCGTGCAGCGCGGTGCGCCAGTCCCGGCCGTCCTCGAACATCGACAGGTCCACCAGACCGCTCACCGAGTCGGCGACCGCCTCCAGGATCTCGTCCTTGGTGCGGAAGTGGTTGTAGAGCGAGGGCCCGCTCACCCCCAGTTCGGCGGCGAGCCGGCGGGTGGAGACGGCCGCCAGGCCCTCCCGGTCCACGAGTTCCCGGGCCGTCTCGACGATCCGGTCGGTGCTGAGGAGGGGCTTGCGCGGTCGGGCCATGGCGCACATAGTAGGGCTGCGGAAAGAAACTAGCAGTGCTAATTTAAATGTACGGCTTTCAAGATCCGTCGATGGACGTCTTCTGTGTGGGGTGATCGCGTGGTGAACCTGGAGCTGAGCGAGGAGCAGGCCGCCGTACGGCAGCTCGCCCGGGACTTCGTGGCGCGCGAGATCGCCCCGCACGTCGTCGCCTGGGACCGTGCCGAGGAGGTCGACCGGGGCATCGTGAAGAAGCTCGGCGAGGTCGGCTTCCTGGGGCTGACCATCGACGAGCGGTACGGCGGCTCCGGCGGCGACCACCTCGCCTATTGCCTGGTCACCGAGGAGCTGGGCCGGGGGGACTCCTCGGTCCGCGGGATCGTCTCGGTCTCCCTCGGGCTCGTCGCCAAGACGATCGCCGCCTGGGGTGACGAGGAGCAGAAGCGGCGCTGGCTGCCGGGGCTGACCGCGGGCGAGTACGTCGGTTGCTTCGGTCTCACCGAGCCCGGCACCGGCTCCGACGCGGGCAACCTCACCGCCCGTGCCGTACGTGACGGCGACGACTATGTCATCAACGGCACGAAGATGTTCATCACCAACGGCACCTGGGCCGATGTCGTGCTGCTCTTCGCCCGCTCCACCGACGCCCCCGGCCACAAGGGCGTCTCCGCCTTCCTCGTGCCCGCCGACACCCCCGGGCTGACCCGCCGCACCGTCCACGGCAAGCTCGGCCTGCGCGGCCAGGCCACCGCCGAACTCGTCCTTCAGGACGTGCGGGTGCCCGCGTCGGCGATGCTGGGGGAGGAGGGCAAGGGCTTCTCCGTCGCCATGTCCGCGCTCGCCAAGGGGCGGATGTCGGTGGCGGCGGGCTGTGTCGGGATAGCCCAGGCCGCGCTGGACGCCGCCGTGCGGTACGCCGGCGAGCGCGAGCAGTTCGGCAAGCCGATCGCCCGCCACCAGCTGGTGCAGGAGCTGATCAGCGACATCGCCGTGGACGTGGACGCCGCGAGGCTGCTCACCTGGCGCGTCGCCGATCTGATCGACCGCGGCCGGCCGTTCGCCGTCGAGTCCTCCAAGGCCAAGCTGTTCGCCTCCGAGGCCGCCGTCCGCGCCGCCAACAACGCCCTGCAGGTCTTCGGCGGTTACGGCTACATCGACGAGTACCCGGCCGGCAAACTCCTGCGCGACGCCCGCGTGATGACCCTCTACGAGGGCACCAGCCAGATCCAGAAGCTGCTCATCGGGCGTTCCCTGACCGGGGTTTCGGCGTTCTGAGCACGTCCCGGACCCAGGTCCCTGAGTACGTGTCTGAGTACTTCGGCGGATGTGGCGCGGGCCGCGTCCGCCGATGCTTCTGCCATGAGTGACACACCGGTCAAGCAGCAGAGCACGGCCGCGTTCTACGGGCAGGCCGTCGCCTCCTTCTCCATCGCCATGGCGGCCACGGCCGTCGGCATCTACCAGCTGGACACCAGCGCCTGGGTCCGGGCCTTCCTCGCCATCGCCGTCCTCTACCTGGTCACCTCCGCCTTCACGCTCGCCAAGGTGGTCCGGGACCGCCAGGAGGCCGGGCAGATCGTCAGCCGCGTCGACCAGGCGCGGCTGGAGAAGCTGCTGGCCGAACACGACCCCTTCGAGAAGCTCTGACCGGCTGCGCTAAGCGCTCGCTCACCGTCGGCGGTATGGTGGTGCTCCTGCCATCGAGAGGGGCGAGCGAGCGATGAGTACGGCGGAGGAGACGACCGGCGGCGAAGTGGAGCCGTGGGAAGAGGTCACCCCGGACGCGGCCCGGCGGCTGCTCGTCGCCGCCGTGGAGGCCTTCGCCGAGCGCGGCTACCACGCGACGACCACCCGCGACATCGCGGGCCGGGCCGGCATGAGCCCGGCCGCGCTCTACATCCACTACAAGACCAAGGAAGAGCTGCTCCACCGGATCAGCCGGATCGGCCACGACAAGGCCCTCGACATCCTGCGCACGGCCGCGCGCCGGGAGGGCACCGCGACCGAGCGGCTGGCCGACGCCGTCAGCTCCTTCGTCCGCTGGCACGCGGGGCGGCGCACCACCGCCCGGGTCGTGCAGTACGAACTCGACGCCCTCGGCCCCGAGGCCCGCGCCGAGATCGTCGCGCTGCGCCGCCAGGTCGACGCCGAGGTGCGCGGGATCATCGAGGACGGCGTGGCCTCGGGCGAGTTCGACGTGCTGGACGTGCACGGCACCACGCTCGCCGTGCTGTCCCTGTGCATCGACGTGGCCCGCTGGTTCACCGTGGACGGCCCGCGCACCCCCGAGGAGGTCGGCGCGCTCTACGCCGACCTCGTGCTCCGGATGGTCGGGGCGAAGTAGGGGCCCCTGGTCTCAGATGTAGTACCGGGCGACCGACTCCGCGACGCACACCGGCTTGTCGCCGCCCTCGCGCTCCACGGTGAAGGCCACGGTCACCTGGACACCGCCGGTGACATCCTCGACGCCGGTGATCCTGCCGGTGGCGCGCAGCCGGGAGCCGACGGGGACGGGGGAGGGGAAGCGGACCTTGTTGGTGCCGTAGTTCACGCCCATCGTCACGCCCTCGACCCGGATCAGCTGCGGGCCGAAGAGCGGGAGCAGGGAGAGCGTGAGATAGCCGTGGGCGATGGTGGTCCCGAAGGGGCCCGCCGCGGCCTTCTCCGGGTCCACGTGGATCCACTGGTGGTCGCCCGTGGCCTCGGCGAACAGGTCGATGCGCTTCTGGTCGACCTCCAGCCAGTCGCTGTACCCCAGCTGCTCGCCGACGGCCGCCTTCAGCTCGTCGGGGGAGGTGAAGGTCCTCGGTTCTGCCATGTTCCCGGCCTCTCGCTCGCATCTCGCTCACGTCTCTAAGCAACCGCTTAGCATGGTCGTGTGAGGGGCGCCTGTCAACGATCGGACCGGCACCGGGCGACTAGGCTCTGAGGGGTGCCCCAGCTTCCCGAGAAGATCCACGAGCTGACCGTCGGCCAGTTGTCCGCGCGCAGCGGCGCCGCGGTGTCCGCCCTGCACTTCTACGAGTCCAAGGGCCTGATCACCAGCCGCCGCACGTCCGGCAACCAGCGCCGGTACAGCCGCGACACCCTGCGCCGGGTCGCCTTCGTACGGGCCGCGCAGCGGGTCGGCATCCCGCTGGCCACGATCCGGGACGCCCTGGCCGAGCTCCCCGAGGAACGCACGCCGACCCGGGAGGACTGGGCACGGCTGTCGGAGAAGTGGCGCTCGGAGCTCGACGAACGCATCAGGCAGCTGAACCGTTTGCGCGACCACCTGACCGACTGCATCGGCTGCGGGTGCCTGTCCCTGGAGAACTGCGTGCTGTCCAACCCGGACGACGTGTTCGGCGAACGGCTGACGGGGTCGCGGCTGCTGGCGGAGGGGCGCTGAGTTCCGGGGAACCGCAGCGCCGCTGCCTCACTCGTACTCGGTGCCGCCCTTACGCGTCAGGTACGCCGGACTGACCGCCTTCGCGATCGCCCGGCCCCCGGTCACCGCGCTGTACCGCTCCACGGCGGGCCGTATCACCACACCCTCCCGCAGATGCAGCCCCCGCCCGGACACCGTCTCGCGCCCGCTCGCGAACTCCCGCACCCGCTCGATGCCGTACGGCCCCGCGTACAGCCGGGGCACCACCGCCAGCTCCCCCTCCAGCAGCTCCGCCGCGTCCAGCCAGCGCACGGCGCCGTCGATCTCCGCCGAGACGTCGAACGCCGCGTACCCCAAGGTGTCCCGCCGCCCGTCGGCGCCGTACGACAGGTCCTGCACCCCCGCGCCGTACACCTCCCCGAAGATGCCGACGCGGCGCGCCCCGAGCCGCTCGGCCAGCCGGGCGGCCACCTCGGCGACCCCATGCCCGCGCACCGCCCGCCAGTACAGGTTGCCCGGATCCTCCTTCAGGGCCAGCGACCTGGCGCCGAAGCCCTTGGAGGAGACGTACACCCGCCCCTCGTCGGCGACATACGTCAGCAGGCAGGCCGAGCCGTGGAGCTTCTCCGTCAGGACTACCGGCTCGCCCGGGGTGAAGATGTCCGGGTAGCGCTGGATGTTCTCGATGTCGACCCACGGCAGCAGGCCGGGAGCGGACTCCACCTCGCCGTTCATGGTCGGCGGGATCGGCGGCACCCACTTGGTGATGCCCAGCCGCTCCGCGAAGTCCGTCCCCTCGGCCGCCGCCCGCGCCAGGTCGACGTCCGCCAGTGCTTTCGGCCGGCACACGATGCCCTGCGACAGCTCGCCGCGCAGCCGCACCGCCTTGACCCGGTTGGCCTCGCCGCCCGCCAGCCGTCCGGTCAGCCCCAGCTCCTCGATCAGATCGGCCGGGAGCACGGACTGCTCGGGGACGTAGACGGCGGCCTCGCCGGTGCGGTACGCCCCCTTGGCGACGACGGCCCGGTACAGGCCGACCTGGGCCAGCTCGAGCGCGTCGGCGTTCGGATGCTCGTGGACGGTCAGCACTTCGGCGGTGACCCGCAGGGTGGACATGGGACTCCCCGTGTTCATCGATTCGGTTTCATCGGCTCCACTGTCCGGGCCGGAATCCGGTGGAGCGAACGGATTTGCGGCTGGTAGCGTCGGCCCCTTCGGCCGGCCCCGGCGCCGTGCACGGAGTATCGATTGGGGTCCAACTCCCCTGTGATCTCCCGCACTTGCCGACCGGCGGTCCTGGCCGGCCGAGCAGGCCTTGGCCGTCGGGGTGTTCGTGCTCGCCTGGTGAGAGGACGTGCTCGCGGCGCCCGAGCCGCCGTACCCGGCCGAGTACGTCTTCGACACGTGCGCCTCGATCCTGCACGCGGCTGCGCGCCCAGGGCGGGCCGGACCTGGCGATCCCAGCCCGGCTCGTCGGCCTGTCCTACGACGACCGCCGCCACGACCCGTACTGGACCAGCCCCTCCGCGACCAGCTGGGCATTGCCTGCCGCCCGTCGGCCGTCCGGCAGGAACAGGGTGTCCTCCAGACCGATCCGGGTGGCGAGGCCCAGCCGTCCGGCCAGCCGCAGCACCGGCCAGGTGCCACCCTCCTCGCCGTGCAGGAGCACCGGCCGGCCGTGGGCCGTGCCCAGCCCGGCCAGCAGGGTCCGCGCCGAGGCCTCGGCGGTCGCCGGGTCGGGGTCGGTCACCTCCGCCAGCACGCGGAGCACCCTCGGCCCGAGCGGCGAGGCCGCGAACCGGGCCGCGCCGTCGGTGCCGGACCAGATGCCCGCCTCGACGCCCACGCCCATGGCGATGAGCTGTCCGGCGACCGCTTCGGCGCCCGGCTCATGCCAGTTGACCGAGGCGAAGTCGGGCAGCACGGACCAGCCGCGCACCCGGGCGAGCCGGGCTTCGGGATCGGGCTCCGCCCAGGCGCCGGTCGTCACCCCGACCGGCACCGGCACCCGCGCCCGGATCGCTTCCAGGGCCGGAGCGAGGACGCGCGGGGAGAGACTGTCGTGTCCGCACGGCGTCTTCGGGTGGACGTGGACCGAGGTGGCCCCGGCCGCCACGGCCTCCGCCGCGCAACGGGCCATCTCCTCGGGGGACATCGGCAGCCCCGCACCCTCGGCAGCCGAACGGCTTCCGTTGAGACACACCTGCATCATGCTGTCGATGGTGCCTGCCACCGCTGACAACGGCCCCCCGGTCCCCGCACCGCAGGGGGGCGCGGCATCCCCCACGCACCCCCCGGACATGCCCCCCGTTGGTACAGCACTGCTCAGGCCGACATCAGCAGCCGCCCCCGCCTCGCGAACTCCAGTGCCTGCGGCGTCAGTACCGGACGCGGCACGAGGATGCCGCAGTCCGTGCAGACCGGGCCGGACGACGGCTCGTGGTCCAGGCCGTACCGCCAGACCAGGCGGTCGGCGCCGCACACCGGGCAGCCCGAGCCCGGCTCGCGCTCCAGGGCGGCGATCAGCCGGCGCAGCACCTCGGCCAGCGGCGCGCCGGGGTGGACCCGCGGATTGTCGCACCAGGCGACCCCGAACCCTCCCCAGGTCAGCCGGTGCCAGTCGTCCACACTGCCGGGCCGGCGCAGCCCGTCGTGCTTCTCCTTCCTGCGCCGCTCGGTGAAGTCGGTCTCATAGGCGAGCCAGACGGACCGGGCCTCCTCCAGCTCCTCCAGTGCGGCCACGAGCCGCGCCGGGTCGGGGGAGCGGTCCTCGGGGCCGAAGCCCGCCCGGGAGCACAGATGGTCCCAGGTCGCCCGATGCCCGTAAGGGGCGAACTTCTCAAGGCACTTGCGCAGTGAGTAGCGCCGCAGTGCCAGATCGCAGCCCGGATCGCGTACCTGTCTCGCCAGACTCCGGAAACCGGCCATCGCCCTGCACCTCCGTCACACCTGCACCTGTACTTCGGTCACTTCGGCGTCGTCGCACGGACGTCGCCGAATAGACGTATCGACAGGCGATTCGGCTCCATCTCTTCGCGTGCTGTCTTCTGCTTCCTGCTTGCGGACTCCGGAAAGTGACGCATGTTCATCTTTAAAGCTGGGGATACCGGCGGTAACGTTCGGCCACCTCTGTCGCTAGGAGCTGCCATGCCACGGCGAACCCCACGTATCACCCTTGACAGACTGAGAACGTCCCGCCGCTTCAACGGGTTCCTGAAGACGGCGTCCATATGCGTTCTCGTCGCCGGACTTCTCTCTCCCCTCACCCAGACCGCGTCCGCCGCCGCGGCCACGGCCGCGAACGACTACTGCGGCGGCCAGTGCTCGGACATCCTTCCGCCCGGCGAGAACGGCAACGCCACGCTCGCCCAGATCCTGCTCAACCAGGCCTTCGGCACCCAGCCCTCGCACGCCGAGGACCAGCTCGGCCCCTACGCGGGCCTGGCCGGCGGCTACAAGGGCCTCACGGACGGTACGATCAACAACTTCTTCAACGACGCCTCCTTCGGCGTCCCGTCCGACCAGGTCGCCTCCACCGAGCAACCGGGCGGACGCGGTGACGTGACGATCGTCCGGGACAAGAAGTCCGGTGTGCCGCACATCACCGGCACCACCCGCTACGGCACCGAGTACGGCGCCGGGTACGCGGCGGCCGAGGACCGGCTGTGGCTGATGGACGTCTTCCGGCACGTCGGCCGCGGCCGGCTGACCTCCTTCGCCGGCGGCGCGGCCGCCAACCAGGGCCTGGAGCAGCAGTTCTACCGTAACGCCCCCTACACCGAGGCCGACCTGCAGGCGCAGATCGACAACGCCGTGGCGAAGAACGGGGCCCGCGGCCAGCAGGCCCTCGCCGACGTCAAGGCCTATCTCGACGGCGTCAACGCCTACATCGACGCCTCCGACAGCGGCCGTTACTTCCCCGGCGAGTACGACCTGACCGGCCACAAGGACCCGATCACCAACTCCGGCACCATCGACCACTTCAAGGTCACCGACCTGGTGGCGCTGGCCTCCGTGATCGGCTCGCTGTTCGGCGCCGGCGGGGGCGGCGAGGTCAGCAACGCCCTGTCCCTGCTCGCCGCCCAGGCCAAGTACGGCGTCGAGGAGGGCACCAAGGTCTGGGAGTCCTTCCGCGAGCGCAACGACCCCGAGGCCGTGCTGACCGTCCACGACGGCGGGAGCTTCCCCTACGGCGGCAAGCCCGCCGACGCCAAGGGCGAGGCGCTGCCCGACGCCGGCTCGGTCACCCAGGAACCGCTGGTCTACGACCGTACGGGCAACGCGACCACGGTGGCCGCCAAGAGCACGTCCGCCACCGCCGCCAAGGCCACACTCGGCTCGGCCAGGCGCGGGATGTCCAACGCCCTCGTCGTGAGCGGCAAGTACACCGCGAGCGGCCACCCGATCGCCGTCTTCGGACCGCAGACCGGCTACTTCGCCCCGCAGCTGCTCATGCTCCAGGAGATCCAGGGGCCGGGCATCAGTGCCCGCGGCGCCTCCTTCGCGGGCCTGAGCATGTACGTCGAACTCGGCCGCGGCCAGGACTACTCCTGGAGCGCGACCACCTCCGGCCAGGACATCATCGACACCTACGCCGTCGAGCTGTGCCAGGACGACTACCACTACCTGTACCACGGCACCTGTACGGCGATGGACAAGGTCGAGCAGAAGAACTCCTGGTCGCCGACCATGGCCGACAGCACGCCGGCGGGGTCGTACACCATGCGGGTGTGGCGGACGAAGTACGGCCCGGTCCAGTACCGGGCGACCGTCGGCGGCAAGAAGGTCGCCTACACCACCCTGCGCTCCTCGTATCTGCACGAGGCCGACTCGATCATCGGCTTCCAGATGCTGAACGACCCCGGCTTCGTCAAGGGCCCGCAGGACTTCCAGAGCGCGGCCCAGCACATCAACTACACCTTCAACTGGTTCTACGCCGACTCCCGGCACACCGCGTACTACAACAGCGGTGACAACCCCGTCCGGGCGGCCGGCGTCGACGCCGAGTTCCCGGTCTGGGCGCAGCCCGCGTACGAGTGGCAGAACTGGGACCCGGCCACCAACACCGCCGACTACACCCCGGCCTCCGCGCACCCCAACTCCGTCGACCAGGACTACTACGTCTCCTGGAACAACAAGCAGGCCAGGGACTACACGACCGCGTCCTGGGGCGACGGTTCGGTGCACCGCGGCAATCTGCTGGACGACCGGGTGAAGAAGCTGGTCGCGGCCGGTGGGGTGACCCGGACCCAACTGGTGCAGGCCATGGCGGACGCGGCCCTCGCCGACCTGCGCGCCGAGGACGTGCTGCCGAAGCTGCTCAAGGTGATCGACTCCTCGGCGGTGACCGACCCCACGGCCGCCGCGGCGGTGAGCAAGCTGCAGGCGTGGGTGGACGCGGGCGCCAGGCGCACGGAGACGTCCGCGGGTTCGAAGACCTACGCCGACGCCGACGCGATCCGCATCCTGGACGCCTGGTGGCCGCTGCTGGTCAAGGCGGAGTTCGAACCGGGCCTCGGCAGCGACCTGTACACGGCCTTCACGAACAACCTGTCGGTCGACGAGGCCCCGTCCGCCGGTCACGGCCCGACCGGCTCGCACGCCGGAAGCTCCTTCCAGTACGGCTGGTGGAGCTATGTCGACAAGGACATCCGGGCGGTGCTCGGGGAGAACGTGCAGGGCGGGCTCGCCGAGAAGTACTGCGGCGGCGGCAGCCTCGGCGCCTGCCGGGACGCCCTGATCAGCACCCTCGACCAGGCGGCCGGGACGACCGCCGCCCAGGTCTACCCGGGCGACAGCCTGTGCTCGGCGGGCGACCAGTGGTGCGCCGACTCGATCGTCCAGCGCACCCTGGGCGGCATCAAGCACGGCAACATCAGCTGGCAGAACCGGCCGACGTTCCAGCAGGTGGTGGAGTACACCTCGCACCGGTGAACCGATCGGGGTGAGGTGGGCGGCGGGTCAGGTGATGCGGCCCGCCGCCAGCACCAGCCGTGCCAGTTCGGGGTGCACGATGTCGCTGTGCGCCCCGGCCGGCGGGCCGCCGTGGCAGACGACCGCGGCCGCGTCGACGTTCACGCACCCCGACGCGGGCAGCGGTCCGGCGAGGGCCGCCGCGAGGTCCAGCCGGGCGGTGCCCGGCACCGCCTGCACCCCGTCGTGGCCCAGGGCGCCCCACTCCGGCCCCAGCACGGCCGCGATCTCGCTGCCCGCGCACGAGCGGTCGTCCCCGGCGAGCCGGGAGGCCAGCGGATAGAACGTGCCGAGTGCCGCGTCGAAGTGCGAGTAGCAGCACACCAGCGGGCCGTCGATCCGCCGCTGCCGGTCCTTGAGCGCCCCCGCCTTGCCCGGGTCCTGCGGCAGCCGGTCCGCGAACGCGTAGTGCGAGAAAGCGCCTTGAAGGAGCGTCACCGACTTCACCGTGCCCACCCCGTCCGGCAGCCCGCGCAGCGCGAACGACACCAGCCGCCCGCCGAAGCTGTGCCCGACCAGGTGCACCCGCATCCCGGGCGCCGCCTGCGCCAACTGCCCGATCACCGGCCCGAGTCCGTGCTCGCCGACCGTCCCGCCCCGCCGCTTCATCGTGTAGTACGTCGCCTGTCGCAGCAGCTCCTTGGCGCCCTCCCAGGGGTTCGGGATGCTGAAGTCGGCCGGTGCGCCGGGCGACCGGACGGCGGCCAGCGCCTCGGCGAACGCGGCGCAGGCGGTCGCCGGGTCCTCGGTGAACACCACCGGCTCGCCCTCCTGTCCGGTGTCGGCGACCCCGGACCGCTCCCCGTCCACCAGCAGCCGCACCAGCCGCCCGAACTCGGCCAACCGGCCGTCGCCGTCCGGTCGTTCGTCCAGCATCCGGGCCAGCTGGTCGATCACCGGGGCCCGCCCCGGGAAGACCGCCGACAGGGCACTCCGGGTGTCCTTGTCCAGCGCCGGACCCGGTGCCGTCTGCGCAGCCACGGCCGCCACCGACTTCGGGAAGTCCGGGATCGGCTCGTCGCTGAACCGCATCGACGGCCAGATCACGCCCACGTACCCGAGCCGGGCCCGTGGCGCGAGCGCGGGGACCGGTGCGAAGAAGCGCCGGTACAGCGCGGTCGCGCCCGAGCGGTCGTTGTTCCAGCCGTGCGCGAAGACGATCAGGTCACGGACACCCTGTGCCGTGACCTGCGCCACCAGCTGGTCGCGTTCGGGGCCGTCCACGTCCCCGTCCGCGTCGAAGGTCAGCTCCCAGTAGGGAGTCACGCTCATCCCGGGATCCGCCATGCCAGGCTCCCTCGTCCCGCCGGAAACGGTGCGTCACGATGTGGTGCGCACGCATCGTCCTGCGCGGGCGCGGCGTTGGCCATACACCGTGCCTCACCTGTACAGGAGATATTCCTTTCGCACCCGCCGGAACGCGGCCAGCTCCTCCTGCCAGGCACCGGTCACCTCGTCGGTGGCCGCCCCCGCGTCGATCATCGTGCGTACCCGGGTGGAGCCGGTGAGCTTGTCGATCCAGTTGTCCGGCCGCCACGCGAAGCCGGCCCAGACCTTCCGCACGGTCACCAGCAGCGCGATTCCGGTGCGCACGGGGTCGTAGGCGGCCCGGTCCTGCACATGGACCTGCACCCCGCCGACCGTCCTGCCCTGGAACTTGGAGAAGGTGGGCGCGAAGTACGCCTCCCTGAACCGCACGCCGGGCAGGGCGAGTTCGTTCGCCGCGGCGGCCCAGCGGCCGTCGACGCCCTCGGCGCCGAGCAGCTCGAACGGCCTGGTCGTGCCCCGGCCCTCCGACACGTTGGTGCCCTCGAACATGCAGGTGCCGGAGTAGACGACAGCGGTGTCCGGGGTCGGCATGTTCGGGCTCGGCGGCACCCAGGGCAGCCCCGAGGCGTCGTAGAACTGCGTGCGCCTCCAGCCCGTCATCAGTACGGTGTCCAGCGCGACCGGACTGCTCAGGAACTCCCCGTTGAACAGCCGCGCGAGCTCCGCGACGGTCATCCCGTGCGCCTGCGCGACCGGCTGCCGGCCGACGAACGTGGCGAACTCCTTGTGCAGGACCGGCCCCAGCGCCTCCCGGCCGGTCACCGGGTTGGGCCGGTCGAGGACGACGAACCGCTTGCCCGCGAGCTGCGCGGCCTCCATGCAGTCGTAGAGCGTCCAGATGTAGGTGTAGAAGCGGGCGCCGACGTCCTGGATGTCGAAGACGACCGTGTCGACGCCGGCGGCGGTGAAGATGTCGGCGAGTTGCCGCCCGCTCTTCAGATAGGTGTCGTAGACGGGCAGGCCCGTCGCCGGATCGTCGTACCTGCCCTCGGAGCCGCCCGCCTGAGCCGTGCCCCGGAAGCCGTGCTCGGGACCGAAGACCGCCGTCAGCCGCACGCGGGGGTCCTGGTGCATGACGTCGACGATGTGGGCGGTGTCCCTGGCGATGCCGGTGGGGTTGGTGACGATGCCGACGCGCCGGCCCTTCAGCAGGGAGTAGCCGTCGGCTGCGAGTCTTTCGAACCCGGTGCGCAGCTCCGTACGGTGTGCGGGCGTGGGGGCAAGGGCGGCCATGGGTGCGGATGCGAGCAGGGTGCGTCGGGACAGATGCATGGCTAGAGGTTGGTGCGGTGGCCCTTCCTTCACACATACCGACCGGTTAGTCTGGCCCGGTCAGAGCCGACGCGCGCCGCGCGAAGTCGTGTCGAGGGAGACCGATGGTGGAAGCCGTACAGGATGCGGGAGTGGTCGTCACCGGGGCCGGCGGGGGAATCGGGGCCGCGCTGGCCCGGCGGTTCGCCGCCGAGGGTGCCCGGGTCGTCGTGAACGACCTGGACGGCGAGCGGGCCAAGGCGGTGGCCGGGGAGATCGGCGGGATCGCCGTGCCGGGCGACGCCTCCGCGATCGTCGGCGACGCCCGTGACGCGCTCGGCGGCACCATCGACGTCTACTGCGCGAACGCCGGTGTCGCCTTCGAGGACGGCGGCGAGGGCGGGCCGCTCGACGAGAGGTCCTGGGCGACCGCCTGGGACGTCAACCTCATGGCGCACGTCCGCGCCGCCCACGCGCTGCTGCCGTCCTGGCTGGAGCGGGGAGCCGGGCGGTTCGTGTCCACGGTGTCGGCCGCCGGGCTGCTCACCATGATCGGCGCGCCCTCCTACAGCGTCACCAAGCACGGCGCCTACGCCTTCGCCGAGTGGCTGTCGCTGACGTACCGCCACCGGGGCCTGAAGGTGCACGCGATCTGTCCGCAGGGCGTGCGCACGGACATGCTGGCCGCCACCGGCAGCGCCGGGGACCTGGTGCTGCACCCGACCGCGATCGAACCGGAGGCCGTCGCCGACGCCCTGTTCCGGGGCATCGAGGAGGACCGCTTCCTGATCCTGCCGCACCCCGAGGTGGCCGAGTACTACCAGGCGCGGGCCACCGATCCGGACCGCTGGCTGAGCGGCATGAACCACATCCAGCGCAAGTGGGAGGAGACCAGGTGAGCGCCTCCCGATACGCGGCACGCCCCTGGCTGACCCTGCTCGACGACGCCCAGCGCGGCCCGGTCGACCCCGCCGACTCCCTGGTGCACGCCCTGCGGACCGCCGTCGCCGAGGCGCCCGAGCGCACCTTCCTCGCCTACTTCGACGCCCGGCTGAGCTACCGCGAGGTGGACGAGCTGAGCGACTCCGTCGCCGCCCACCTCGCCGCGCGCGGGCTGGAGCGCGGTGACCGGGTGGCGGTGCTGCTGCAGAACTCCCCGCACTTCGTGCTCGCCGTCCTCGGCGCCTGGAAGGCCGGCGCGACCGTCGTCCCGGTCAACCCGATGTACAAGTCGGCTGAAATGGGCCACATCCTGCGGGACGGCGAGGTCGCCGCGCTGATCTGCTCCGACCGGGCCTGGGAGGGGTACCTGCGCCGGACGGCGGCCGAGGCGCCGCTGCGGATCGTGCTCACCGCAAGCGAGTTGGACTTCCAAACCCGCAACGACGCGCGCGTGCTCGGTTTCGAGCGGCTGCCCCAGGCGCCGGACGCGGACGACCTCGTGGCCGTCGCCCGCCGGGGCGGCAAGGCGCCCGAGGGCCGCGACCCGCGCCCCGACGACATCGCGCTGATCAGCTACACCTCCGGCACCAGTGGCACCCCCAAGGGCGCCACCAACACGCACGGCAACATCATGCACAACGCCGAGCGGCAGCGGACCGGGCTCGCGCTGCCCGAGGCGCCGGTCTACTACGCGCTCGCGCCGCTGTTCCACATCACCGGCATGGTCTGCCAGTTCGGTGCCTGCCTGAACAGCGCCGGCACCCTGGTGCTCGCCTACCGCTTCGAGCCCGGCCTCGTCCTGGAGGCCTTCGCCGAGCACCACCCGCACTACACGGTCGGCCCGTCCACCGCCTACATGGCGCTCGCCGCCCACCCGGACGTCACCCGCGAGCACTTCGCCTCCTTCGTGAACATGTCCTCCGGCGGCGCGCCCGTGCCCCCGGCCCTGGTGGAGAGGTTCCGCGAGCGCTTCGGGCCCTACATCCGCGTCGGCTACGGCCTCACCGAGTGCTCGGGCCCCTGTGCCGCCGTCCCGCCCGGCCTGGAGGCACCCGTGGACCCCGTCTCCGGGACGCTGTCGGTCGGCGTGCCCGGCGCCGACACGCTCGTGCGGATCCTCGACGAGCAGGGCGCGGAGGTGCCCTTCGGGGAGCAGGGCGAGATCGTCGTACGAGGCCCCCAGGTGATCCCCGGCTACTGGCGGCGCCCGGACGCCACCGCCGAGTCCTTCCCGGACGGCGAGCTGCGCACCGGCGACATCGGCTTCATGGACGAACAGGGCTGGCTCTACGTCGTCGACCGCAAGAAGGACATGATCAACGCGTCCGGCTTCAAGGTGTGGCCCCGCGAGGTCGAGGACGTGCTGTACACCCACCCGGCGGTGCGCGAGGCGGCCGTCGTCGGCGTCCCCGACGGCTACCGTGGCGAGACCGTGAAGGCGTACATAAGCCTGCGTCCGGGCGCCGTGGCGGCCCCGGATGAACTCGCGGTGTACTGCAAGGAGAGACTGGCCGCCTACAAATACCCCCGGCAGGTGGAGATCCTGCCCGACCTGCCCAAGACGGCAAGTGGGAAGATCCTCCGGCGGGAACTGCGTTCCCGCGTGCAGGGCCTCGCGCAGGACCTCGTGCAGGACCTCGCGCAGGACATTCGGTAAGCATCATGGAAAGGCAGGTGGCGGCAGTGCCCAGGACGACGGACGGAGACGGGACGCCCGTTCCGCAGCGGCTGCTGGCCGCCGCCACCCGGCTCTTCGCCGAGCAGGGCTACGACCGCACTTCCGTGCAGGAGATCGTGGAGGCGGCCGGCGTCACCAAGGGGGCGCTGTACCACTACTTCGGCTCCAAGGACGACCTCCTGCACGAGGTGTACGCGCGCGTGCTGCGCATCCAGCAGGAGCGGCTGAACCACTTCGCCGGGATGGACGCGCCGGTGGAGGAGCGGCTCAGGGCCGCGGCGGCGGACGTGGTCGTCACGACGATCGACAACCTCGACGACGCGATGATCTTCTTCCGGTCCATGCACCACCTCAGCCCGGAGAAGAACAAGCAGGTCCGCGCCGAGCGCCGGCTCTACCACGAACGGTTCCGCGCGCTGATCGAGGAGGGCCAGAAGGCGGGCGTCTTCTCCACGGCGACCCCGGCCGACCTGGTCGTGGACTACCACTTCGGCTCCGTCCACCACCTGTCCACCTGGTACCGCCCGGACGGCCCGCTCACCCCGCAGCAGGTCGCCGACCACCTCGCCGACCTGCTGCTGCGGGCGCTGCGGCCCTAGTCTAGGGCGGAACGAACGGCACGAGTAAGGGGCGGCCGCCCGAGCGGCCGCCCCTTACCTGTGCTCACTTACAGGTACTTCTTCAGCTCCCGCCGGGCCAGCGACCGCTGGTGCACCTCGTCCGGGCCGTCGGCCAGCATCAGGGTGCGGGCGCTCGCGTACAGCTCGGCCAGCGGGAAGTCCTGGCTCACCCCGCCCGCGCCGTGGAGCTGGATCGCGCGGTCCAGGATGCCGACCACCGCACGCGGCGTGGCGATCTTGATGGCCTGGATCTCGGCGTGGGCGCCCTTGTTGCCGACGGTGTCCATCAGCCAGGCCGTCTTCAGCACCAGCAGCCGCAGCTGCTCCACCGTCACCCGCGCGTCGGCGATCCAGTTCTGGACCACACCCTGCTGGGCCAGCGCCTTGCCGAACGCCGTACGGGCGACGGCCCGCCGGCACATCAGCTCGATGGCCCGCTCGGCCATGCCGATCAGCCGCATGCAGTGGTGGATCCGGCCGGGGCCGAGCCGGGCCTGGGCGATGGCGAAGCCGCCGCCCTCCTCGCCGATGAGGTTGGTGACCGGTACGCGCGCGTGGTCGAAGACCACCTCGGCGTGGCCGCCGTGCGAGTGGTCCTCGTAGCCGAAGACCTGCATGGCGCGCTTGACGGTCACGCCGGGCGTGTCGCGCGGGACCAGCACCATGGACTGCTGGCGGCGGATGTCGGCGCCGTCCGGGTCGGTCTTGCCCATCACGATGAAGATCTTGCAGTCCGGGTTCATCGCGCCGGAGATGTACCACTTGCGGCCGGTGATGACGTACTCGTCCGAGCCGTCGGAGGCTCGCTCGATGTGCGTGGTGATGTTGGTGGCGTCCGAGGAGGCCACCTCCGGCTCGGTCATCGCGAACGCCGAGCGGATCTCACCGGCCAGCAGCGGCTCCAGCCACTGCTTCCGCTGCCGCTCGTCGCCGAACTGCGCCAGCACCTCCATGTTCCCGGTGTCGGGCGCGGCGCAGTTGGTCGCGGTGGGCGCCAGCTGCGGGGAGCGGCCGGTGATCTCGGCGAGCGGCGCGTACTGGAGGTTGGTGAGCCCCGCGCCGTACTCGTCGTCGGGCAGGAAGAGGTTCCACAGGCCCTGCCTGCGGGCCTCGGCCTTCAGCTCCTCGACCACGGCCGGGGTGTCCCACGGCGAGGCCAGCGCGGCCCGCTGCTCCTCCGCCACCGCCTCGGCCGGGTAGACGTACTCGTCCATGAAGGTGAGCAGCTTGGCGCGCAGTTCCTCGGTGCGCGCGTCGAACGCGAAGTCCATGAGCGGTCAGCCTTCCTGAAGAGTGGTCAGTCCGTGGCCGATGAAGACGGGCACGAGGTCGCCGATCCGGTCGAAGCCGCGCCCGACCGTCTGGCCCAGCGTGTACCGGTAGTGGATGCCCTCGAGGATCACGGCGAGCTTGAACCAGGCGAACGCCGTGTACCAGGAGACGCCGGAGACGTCCCGCCCCGAGCGCTCGGCGTACCGCTCGATCAGCTCCCGCGGGGACGGGTGTCCCGGGGCCTCGGCGGTGGTGGAGACCGGGGAGTCCGCCATGCCCAGCGGCTGGCTGTACATCACGAGCAGCCCCAGGTCGGTGAGCGGGTCGCCGAGGGTGGACATCTCCCAGTCGAGGATCGCCCTGATCTCGTCGTCGTCCCCGATCAGCACGTTGTCGAGCCGGTAGTCACCGTGTACGACGGCGGGCGCGGGGGAGCGCGGCAGCTCCCGGCCCAGGGCCGCGTGCAGTTCGTCGATGCCGGCCAGTTCGCGGTTGCGGGAGGCGTCCAGCTGCTTGCCCCAGCGGCGCAGCTGGCGGTCCAGGAAGCCCTCGGGGCGGCCGAAGTCCTCGAGGCCCACCGCGGCGGGGTCGACCGCGTGCAGTTCGACCAGCGTGTCCACCAGGGACAGCACCGCGTTCCGGGTGCGCTCGGGGCCCAGCGGGGCGAGCTGCTGCGCCGTGCGGTACGGGGTGCCCTCGACGAACTCCATGACGTAGAACGGCGCCCCGAGCACCTCCTCGTCCTCGCACAGCAGCACCGGACGCGGCACCGGTACCCGGGTCGGGTGCAGGGCGTTGATCACGCGGTGCTCGCGCTTCATGTCGTGCGCGGTGGCCAGGACATGGCCGAGCGGGGGCCGGCGCGCGACCCAGCGGGAGGTGCCGTCGGAGAACGCGTAGGTGAGGTTCGACCGTCCGCCCTCGATCAGCCGGCCGGTGAGGGGGCCGGTCACCAGACCGGGGCGCTCGCGATCGAGGTGGGCGCGCAGCCGGTCCAGGTCGAGTCCGGGCGGGTGGTCGGCGCTCATGCATCACTCCTACGAACGGGTGAACAGGACGCAACCCATGATGCCGACCGGTCGGTATGCCGTCCAGTGGATGTACCCGTCAGGAGGTGAAACGTGACCGGAGCCACGATAGGCCGACGGCTCCCCGGCGCGCTGCCCGGGAAGCCGTTGGCCGCTGTCCCGTGGGTTCCGTCCGCTCTGTCGCGTCGGTTCCGTCCGCGGTCAGTGCTCGTCCCAGTGGCCCTCGTGCTCGGCGTGCCGGTGGCCGCCGTGCAGGTAGTCGATGTGGTCGCCGTGCGCCACCTGGGCGTGTCCGCACTCGTCGTAGTGCAGGTGCTCATGGCCCTCATGGACCGTGTGCCCGGCCGGCTCGCACTCGTCCCAGTGACCCTCGTGCTCGCGGTGCAGATGCCCCTCGTGCGCGTAGTCCAGGTGGTCGCCGTGCGGCACGGCGTTGTGCCCGCAGCCCGGACCGTGGCGGTGCGTGCCGTGTCCGGTGTGTTCCCGGTGCAGGGTGGTCATGGTGCTCACCTTCGTACCGCTTGCGTGCTGTGCGAGTACCCCGGAGGGTCGAGGGCATGAAGGCCATCAGCTACCGCCACTACGGCGGACCGGAGGTGCTGGAGTACGGCGAGGTGCGCGACCCCAAGGTCGGCCCCGACCAGGTCCTGGTCGAGGTCCGTGCCGCGGCCGTCAACCCGGTCGACTGGAAGTGCCGCGAGGGGTACCTCGACGCGGTCCTGGACGCCGTCTTCCCGGTGATCCCCGGCTGGGACGTCAGCGGGGTGGTCGTCCGGCCCGGTGCCGCGGTCACGGAGTTCGCCGCCGGCGACGAGGTCATCGGCTACTGCCGCGAGGACTTCCTCTCCCGCGGCACCTTCGCCGAGTACGTCGCCGCGCCCGTGCGCACCCTGGCCCGCAAACCCCGCAACCTCTCCTTCGAGGAGGCCGCCGGCCTCCCGCTCGCCGGGCTCACCGCCTACCAGGTGCTGGTCAAGGCGCTGGAGGTGGGGCGCGGCGAGACCGTGCTGGTCCACGCGGCGGCCGGCGGGGTCGGCTCCCTCGCCGTCCAGATCGCCGCCCACCTCGGCGCCCGGGTCATCGGTACGGCGAGCGAGCGCAACCACGACTATGTGCGCGGCCTCGGCGGCGAGCCGGTGACCTACGGTGAGGGCCTGGCCGGACGGGTGCGCGCGCTCGCCCCGGAGGGCGTGGACGCGGCCTTCGACACCGTCGGCGGCGACACCCTGAGGACCTCGGCCGACCTGCTCGCCCCGGAAGGCCGGCTGGCGTCGATCACCGACCCGCAGGTGGTGACCCACGGCGGCCGCTACTGCTTCGTCCGCTCGGACGCCGAGGACCTGAGCGCGCTCTCCCGGCTGGCCGAGCAGGGGGTCGTCTCGGTGCACGTCCAGGAGACGTTCCCGCTGGAGCGGGCGGCGGACGCGCACCGGCTGAACCAGGAGGGCCGCACCCGCGGGAAGATCGTGGTCACCGTGGACCGGAACCGCGGGGAAGGCCGGGCGGGTTAGACGACCAGCGCGGCCGCGCACAACGCCAGCGCCACCGCGCACAGCGCCGCCGCCGTCGCGTGCCGGGGAGCGAGCGCGGGCGGGCGGGGACCGGTCGCGAGGGCCCGGATCCGGCGGTGGGCCACCGCCAGAAAGCCGAGGAACAGCACACAGCACAGGGCGCAGACGGTCACTCCGGTGGCCGAGACGCCGCCGTGCAGGGCGGTCCTGACGGCGAGTACGGCGGCCACGGTGGCCGACAGGGTCGTACGGCGCCAGGCCAGCCGGGTGCGTTCCGGCTGCAGCCCCGGGTCGCGCCCGGCCGTGCTCACCCCGCCCATCCGGCGAGCACCACCACGACCATCGCCACGGCCACCACCGCGACGACCAGGCCCAGCAGCGCCGGGAACCGGGACGCGGGCAGGTCCTCACCGCGCCGCATCGCCCGCTCGCAGCGCACCCAGTGGTTCACCGCGCGCAGGGAGCACAGCACCCCGGCGCCGAGCAGCGCGAGCGCGAGCCCTACCCGCCAGGGCCAGCGCAGGTCCGGCAGGAACTGGTCCACCGCGAATCCGCCGCCGATCAGTGCGAGCGCCGTGCGCAGCCAGGCGAGAAACGTGCGCTCGTTGGCCAGCGAGAACCGGTAGTCGGGCGTGCCGCCCTCCGCCCGCACCTGCTCCGGCGCGAACCACAGCCGGATGTTCCGTACGAATTCGCTCACGCGGCCGACCCTACCGGTCGGTCACCGACCCGCCCGAAACGCCCGCAGCCTCTGGTACGCCGCCAGCCCGTCCGGCACCCACTCCCAGTCGCCGAGCCGCCGCTCGACCTCCTCCTCGGGCAGGAAGTCGTGCCACTGGACCTCCTCCGCCTGCGGCCGCACGGGCAGCTCGCAGCGCACCTCGTACACCGCCGACCACCAGCTGTTCCCGGCCCCGTCGTCGTACAGGAACTTGAAGAGATACTCCGGCCGGGGGAGCCCCGTCACGCCCAGCTCCTCCTCCGCCTCGCGCAGCGCGGCCTCGTCGTAGGACTCGCCCGCTCCGACGACGCCGCCGACGAACATGTCGTACAGCGCCGGGAAGACCAGCTTGGTGGCCGTGCGCCGGTGGACGAAGAGCCGGCCGTCCGCGTCCCTGGCCTGGACGAACACGCACCGGTGGCGCAGTCCGCGGGCGTACGCCTCACCGCGGGGACACTGGGCGACGACCCGGTCCTGCTCGTCGACGATGTCGAGGATCTCGTCAGCGGGGTTCATGCGAGCCATCCAAGCAGAGGGCTCCGCGCCGCTGGAGGTTCCGTCGCGCCGCATGGCGTCGCCGAGTGCGGTCCGAGGAGCACGATGCCCGTGACCACCGCCGCGAGCCCCGTCGCCTCCCAGGCCAGCGCCCCGGTGTCCGGTGTGGGGCCGGTTGCCGGGGAAGTCGATGTCGGGTGAGGGGTTCGGTCGCGCCGTGCGCGGTGGGGCCGTGTCGGAGGGGCTAGCGCCGCTGGAGGTCGCGGGCCGAGGGGTGCGGCTCGGTTGCGCCGCATGGCATCGCCGGGTGCAGTCCGAGGAGCACGATGCCCGTGACCACCGCCGCGAGCCCGGTCGCCTCCTGGGCCGGTGCGCCGGTGTCGGTGCGCGGCTGGTCGCCCGGGGAAGTCGATGTCGGGTGAGGGGTTCGGTCGCGCCGTGCGCGGTGGGGCCGTGTCGGAGGGGCTAGCGCCGCTGGAGGTCGCGGGCCGAGGGGTGCGGCTCGGTTGCGCCGCATGGCATCGCCGGGTGCGGTCCGAGGAGCACGATGCCGGTGACCACCGCCGCGAGCCCGGTCGCCTCCTGGGCCGGTGCGCCGGTGTCGGTGCGCGGCTGGTCGCCCGGGGAAGTCGATGTCGGGTGAGGGGTTCGGTCGCGCCGTGCGCGGTGGGGCCGTGTCGCAGGGGCTAGCGCCGCTGGAGGTCGCGGGCCGAGGGGTGCGGCTCGGTTGCGCCGCATGGCATCGCCGGGTGCAGTCCGAGGAGCACGATGCCCGTGACCACCGCCGCGAGCCCCGTCGCCTCCCAGGCCAGCGCCCCGGTGTCGGTGCGCAGCCGGTCGCCGAGGAAGCCGACGCCGCAGAGGATCCCGGCGAGTGGCTCGGCCGCGGTGAGGGCCGGCAGCGACATGCGCAGCGGGGCCGTCTCGAAGGCGCTCTGCACCAGGACCAGACCGGTGACCCCGCAGGCCAGCACGCCGTACGGCTGCCAGCCGGTGAACAGCTCGGTGAAGCCGCCCTCGGAGAAGCGGGTGCCGCTCACCCGGGTCAGCGCGTCCTGCACGCCGTACAGCAGCCCGGCGGCGGTGGCCAGCAGCACCGGACCCCAGCTCAGCCGGGAGCGCTTGCCGTACGTCGTGAGCACCAGGGCCGCGCCGACCATCGCGCCGACGATCAGCCAGTGCCGCAGCGGATCGGAGATGGCGTGGCCGGCCCGCGGCTCGCCCGCCATGATGAACGCGCTCACCCCGCCCGCGAGCAGCAGCAGCCCCGCCCAGCCCTGGCGGCCCAGGGGCTGCCTGGTCTGGTGCCGGGACAGAGCGAGGGCGAACAGCAGGTTCGTCGCGAGCAGCGGTTCGACCAGGGAGATCTCGCCGTTGCCGAGGGCGATCGCGCCGAGCACCATGCCGGCGATCATCAGGCCGAGCCCGCCCAGCCAGCGCGGCACCCGCATCAGGTCGAGCAGCAGTCGGAAGGACAGGAAGTCGCTCAGCGGTGCCTTCTGCGCCGCGTTCTGCTGGAGCACGAACCCGAAGCCCAGACAGCAGGCAGCACTCACGGCGAGAAGGAGAACCAGAACGGACACGCTGCGTACCTCGATCATCCGGCCGGACCACGGGTGCGTAGTGGCCGACTGTAGCGCCCCCGGGACGGCATGGACCCGGAAGTGCGCGGAACAGGGCGGTTGACCCGCCATGCTCCGGGGCCGGCCGGCCCGGCGCCATGGCGTACGCCACAGCGGACCGTCGGGTACCCCCGCCCGGGCCCCGGCCCACCTGCGCGAAGTTCACCAAGTTCCCTATGCGTAACGGTAGTTGAAGCCGGGAACAGCCCCGTTCCGCTTGACGCAAACCTTGGCTGGGGGTTTGCTGTGAGTGATCGGTCGATGGCAGCCCGAGAAACAGGAAGTCCCGCGGTGCCCCCTCTCCCACCCCTGCTCGGCGCTCGCCGGGACCCCACGGACCAGTCCGGCGACACCGCCCCGGACGACTCCGGCGCTGTCGACCGCGGTGTGGACAGCGACTTCGACGGCAGCTTCGACGACTCCTTCGACGACTCCTTCGACGACTCCTTCGACGACTCCTTCGACGACTCCTTCGACGACGCCGAACTGCACACCGCCCGCGCCGCGTTCACCCAGGGCCGGCGCCAGGCCGCCCGCTCCCTGCTCCGGCACACCGGCGACGACTGGGACCGCCGCGGCCACCGCCTCACCGTGCTCGCCGGGGAACCGTACGCCGTGGCCTGGGCCCGCGACTGGCTGCATGCCGAACCCGGCTCCGCCGACGCCGCCGCGCTGTACGCCCTCGCCCTGGTCCGGCGCGCCCTGCGCGGCAAGGAGGACCCCGACCGGGCCCGCGAGGCCTGCGCGACCGCCGCCGCGCACGCCCCCGACGACCCCACCCCCTGGCTCGGCTCACTCCTGCTGGCCCGCACCCTCGGCCCGGAGCGCGAGGTGTTCGCCGCCTTCGCCGAGCTGCGCCGCCGCCACCCCGAGCACCACCACGCCCACCATCTGCTCCTCGCCCGCCTGGCCGAACGGCCCTCCGGCGGCCGGGCCGCCGAGGACCACGAGGTGTACGACCTCGCCGAGCTGGCCGCCGCCGAGGCCCCGGCCGACTCCCCGCTCGCCGTCCTGCCGGTCGTCGCCTACGCCGAGCGCTACCGCGTCCTCGCCGCCACCGGCCTGGCCCCCGCCGACCCCGCCGCCTCCGGGCACTGGTCCGGCCCCCGGGCCCGCCGCATCCTGCGCTCCTGCTTCGACTGGTGGCTGGAGTGGGAACACGACGAACACCCCCGCCGGCACATCGACCTCAACCACCTCGCCTTCGCCCTGTCCTGCGCCGGCCGACCGGCCGAGGCGGCGGCCCTTTTCCGGCGCATCGGCCGGCACACCAGCCGGGCACCCTGGTCCTACGTCCACCGCGACCCCCGCGCGGCCTTCCGGGCGGCCCGCGCCCACGCGCTCGGGCACTGAACGGCGCGCCGTTGCGCCGCGTACGTAAGAAGTGATTACAGAACCCTGACCACTGACCGCATGCCCTGGCCCCCCAGGGCCCCGAGTGCTCGAATGAACGCGTGAACTCCGAACCATCCGAGGAGCGGGACGGCACCCCCATAGGCCGCCGCGTCTTCCTCGGCACCCTCGGCCTGGGCGCGCTCGGCCTCGTCGCCGCGCCCACGCTGCAACGCGGCCTGGAGGGCTTCCTCGGCGCCGTCGCCGGCAAGGACCCCACGGGCCTGACCGGCCTGCTGCCCAACGGCGGCGGATTCCGCTACTACTCCGTCGCCGCCTCGGTCCCCCAGCTGAACGCCGCCGACTACCACCTGAAGATCGGCGGCCTGGTCGACCGCCCGCGCACCTACACCCTGGCCGATCTGCGCGCCCTGCGGCAGACCCGGCTGGTCAAGGACGTCCAGTGCGTCACCGGCTGGCGGGTCCCCGGCACCCCCTTCGAGGGCGTACGCCTCTCCGACCTGCTGGACGCGGCCGGGGTGCGCCCCACCGCGAAGGCGATCCGCTTCACCTGCTTCGACGGCACCTACACCGAGAGCCTCACCCTCGACCAGGCCCGCCGCCCCGACGTGCTGGTCGCCCTGCGCATGCAGGACAAGGACATCTCCCACGACCACGGCGGCCCGGTCCGCCTCTATGTCGCCCCCATGTACTTCTACAAGTCGGCCAAGTGGCTCTCCGGGATCACGGTCACCGACCGGGTCGAGCCCGGCTACTGGGAGAACCTCGGCTACGACGTCGACGCCTGGGTCGGCCGCTCGAACGGACGGACCGATGAGCCTACGAGCTGATGCCCCGGCCCCGCCCGGCGCCCGTGTCCGCCGCTTCAGCCGTGCCGAGCGCTGGGTCCACCGCACGACGGCCGCGCTGATGGGGGTCTGCGTGGTCACGGCCGCCATCCTCTACATCCCCCAGCTGGCGATCATGGTCGGCCGCCGCGAACTGGTCGTCCGCATCCACGAGTGCGCCGGGATCGCCCTCCCCGTCCCGGTCCTGCTGGGCCTCGCCTCCCGCGCCTTCCGCGCCGACCTGCGCTTCCTCAACCGCTTCGGCCCGCACGACAAGGTCTGGCTGCACGCCGCGCTGGTCCGCGACAAGCGTCGCGGCTCCCGTCCGGCGGGCAAGTTCAACGCCGGCCAGAAGATCTACGCCGCCTGGATCGCCGGCGCCACCCTGGTCATGCTCGGCACCGGCCTGCTGATGTGGTTCACCCACCTCGCCCCGCTGATGTGGCGGACCTCGGCGACCTTCGTCCACGACTGGCTCGCCCTGACCATCGGCGTGGTCCTGGCCGGCCACATCGGCATGGCCCTGGGCGACCCGGAGGCGAGAAAGGGCCTGCGCACGGGGACGGTGAGCAGGGAGTGGGCGAAGCGGCAACACCCGCTGTGGCGGCCCTAGTTCCCGAACTCCAGCAGCACCTTGCAGGACCGGTTCCGATCCGCGGCCAGCACCCACGCGTCCTCGGCCTCCCGTACCGGAACCACCGCGCTGACCAGCCCGTCGAACTCCTCCCGCGCGGCGAGCAGTTCCAGCGCGTCGTCGAACTCGGCGTCGAACCGGAACGCCCCCCGCAGCTCGACCTCCCGGCTCACCAGCAGGTTCCCGGCGAACGGCGACTGCCCGGGCGGGAGCATCCCGAGCTGTACGACCACACCCCCGCGCCGTACGCGCCGCAGGCAGGTGTCGAGCCCGGCCGCGGCCCCCGACGCCTCGACGGCCACGTCCACCTCGCCGGGCCACCCGGCATCACCCGGGTCGTCGGCCCGCACCAGCGTGTCGGCCCCGGCGACGGCCGCGTACCCCAGGGCCCGGGGCACCAGGTCGGTCACCGTCACCCGTGCCGCGCCGGCCGCCTTCGCCGCCGCGACGACCAGGCACCCGATCGGCCCCGCCCCGGTCACCAGCACATGCCGACCGGACACGTGCCCGGCCCGCCGCACCGCGTGCAGCGCGACCGACAGCGGCTCGGCGAGGGCGGCCCGCCGCAGCCCGAGGCCCTCCGGCAGCACCCGCAGCTGCCCGGCCGGAACGGCGATCCGCTCGGCGAAGCCGCCCTGCACATGCGGAAAGCGGGCCGCGCTGCCCAGATACCGGGTGTCCCGGCACAGGTTCGCCCGTCCCTCGGCGCACTCCGGGCAGCGTCCGCACGGGGTGGCGGGGTGCACGGCGACGGCCGTACCCGGCGCGGGACCGCCGGCCCCGGCGCCGTGGGCCACCACCGTGCCCACCACCTCGTGCCCGAGCACCATCGGCTCCCGGAGCCGGAAGTCCCCGACCCCGCCGTGCCGCCAGTAGTGCAGATCGGAGCCGCACACCCCGCCGTAACGCACGGCCACCAGGGCCTCGCCGGGCCCGGGTTCGGGAACGGGCAGTTCCGCCACCCGCAGATCGCCCGCACCGTGGATCACACAACCCAGCATTCCCGCAGCCCCTTTCAGAGCACAGCGCCCTTCACAGCACACTCGTCATGCCGCCGTCGACGTACAGGACCTGGCCGCCCATGAAGTCGGAGGCCGGCGAGGCGAGGAAGAGCAGGGCGCCCACCAGATCCTCGGTACGGCCCCAGCGGCCGGCCGGGGTGCGCCGGCGGACCCAGGCGCTGAACTCCTCGTCCTCCACCAGGGGCCGGGTCAGCTCGGTCTCGATGTAGCCGGGGCCGAGGCCGTTGACCTGGACGCCGTACGGTCCCCAGTCGGCGCACATGCCCTTGGTGAGCATCTTCAGCGCGCCCTTGGCGGCGGCGTAGGGCGCGATGCCGGGGCGTACGACCTCGCTCTGCAGCGAGCAGATGTTGACGATCTTGCCGTGGCCGCGTTCCGTCATCCGCCGGGCGGCCTCGCGGCCGACGAGGAACGCGCTGGTGAGGTTGGTGTCCAGGATCCGGTGCCAGTCGGCGTCGGTGAACTCCAGCAGCGGGGCGCGCAGTTGGATGCCCGCGTTGTTGACGAGGATGTCGAGCGGGCCCACCCGCTCCTCGATGTCCGCGATTCCGGCGGCCACGGCGGAACCGTCGGTCACGTCGAAGACCGCCGTGCGGACCCGGTCGCCGGGCAGCCCGGACGCGGCCTCGGCCAGCCGGTCCGGGTCGCGCCCGTGGAGGACGACCGTGCAGCCGGCCTCGGCCAGGCCCCGGGCCAGCGCGAGGCCGATGCCCCGGCTGGAGCCCGTGACCAGGGCGGTGCGGCCGCCGATGTCGAAGAGGGGGTGGGCCGTCATCGTCGTACCCCTCCTACAGGACCAGCGACAGCAGCAGGACCAGACCGCCGGCGACCACCGAGAGGATCGTCTCCATGATCGACCAGGTCTTGACGGTCTGCCCGACGCTCAGCCCGAAGTACTCCTTCACCAGCCAGAAGCCGGCGTCGTTGACGAAGCTGAAGAAGAGCGAGCCGGCGCCGATGGCCAGGACGAGCAGGGCGGTGTGGGTGGTCGACGTGCCGGCCGCGAGCGGCGCGATCAGACCGGCCGCCGAGACCGTCGCCACCGTCGCCGAGCCCGTCGCCAGCCGGATCGCCACCGCGATCAGCCAGGCCAGCAGCACCGCCGGGATCGACCAGTTCCTGGAGATGTCCAGGATCATATGGCCCACACCGGAGTCGATCAGCGTCTGCTTGAAGCCGCCGCCCGCGCCGACGATGAGCAGGATGCCGGCGATGGGCATCAGGCCCTTCTCGACGGTCTGCCGCAGCCGCTCCTTGCTGAACCCGGCGGGCCGGCCCAGCGTGAAGAAGCCGACGATCACGGCGGCGAGCAGGGCGATCATCGGGGTGCCGATGATGTCGAAGACCCGCTGGTTCATGTTCGTGGGGTCGTCGACGACGATGTCCACCAGCGCCTTGGCCAGCATCAGCACCACCGGCAGCAGCACGGTCGCCAGGGTCGCGCCGAAGCCGGGGCGGCGCTCCAGTTCCTCCGAGGGGCGCTGCGGGAGCATCCGTTCCGGTGCCGGGACGTCGACCCAGCGGGCCGCGGCCTTCGAGAACAGCGGACCGCCGACGATCACGGTCGGTATGGCGACGAGGATGCCGAGCGCGAGGGTCACACCCAGGTTGGCGTGGAGCGCGTCGATCGCGACCAGCGGGCCGGGGTGCGGCGGGATCAGGCCGTGCATCACGGACAGACCGGCGAGCGCCGGGATGCCGATGCGCATCAGGGAGTAGTTGCCGCGCTTGGCGACCATCAGCACGACCGGGATCAGCAGGACGATGCCGACCTCGAAGAACAGCGGCAGGCCGATCACGGAGGCGATGAGCACCATCGCCCAGGGCATCGCACGCCCGCCCGCCCGTCGCCCGCCGAATTTGGCGAGGATCGTGTCGACGATCTGGTCGGCGCCACCGGAGTCGGCGAGGAGCTTGCCCAGGATCGCCCCGAGCGCGATCAGGACGCCCACGCCGGCCACCGTGGTGCCGAGCCCGGTGGTGAAGCTGGTGATGGCCTTGTCGAGCGGCGCTCCGGCGACCGCTCCGAGCGCCAGTGACCCGATGGTCAGCGCCAGGAAGGCATGGAGCTTGAACTTGGTGATGAGCAGGACGATCACGGCCATGCCCACCAGGACGGCGATGCCGAGCTGGGCGTGTCCGGCGGAGGTGATCGGCGGAGGTGTGTCCGCTGCCAGCATCTCGACGCTGAGTCTGGTCACGGGTGTTCCCTTGCGTTACGGGGGGGACGGGGGTGGGTGTTACGCGGTGGTGTCGGGAAGCGCCTCGAGTGCCTTCACGGCTCGCTCGGTGATCTCCTGCGGGCTGCCGCCGACGTTCACGGCGACTCCCGCCTCGTCCGGCTCCAGGGGCTGCAGCGTGGCGAACTGGGAGTCCAGCAGCGCGGTCGGCATGAAGTGCCCCTGGCGCTGCGTCATCCGGTCCTCGATCAGCTTCCGGTCGCCGGTGAGGTGCACGAACACCACTCCGGGAGCGGCGGCCCTGAGCCGGTCGCGGTACGACCGCTTCAGCGCCGAGCTGCTGACCACCCCGCCCAGTCCGGCCCGCCCGTGCGCCCAGTGACCGATGGCGTCCAGCCAGGGCCACCGGTCGGTGTCGTCGAGCGGGATCCCGGCCGACATCTTGTCGATGTTGGCCTGCGGGTGGAAGTCGTCGCCCTCGGCGTACGGGACGCCCAGCCGCGCGGCGAGCAAGGGACCGATCGTGGTCTTGCCCGTCCCCGCGACGCCCATCACGACGACGACCTGGGGGGTTCGCATCACTGCCTCGCTGTCTTCCTCGACATCCGACGCCACGGCGGCGTCGCCACACTGAAACCCATTAGGTACGACGAATTCAAGAGCCTGTGACATATAAGTCTGACTTTTTCCGTCGGTGATCCACGCCGTACGCTGAGTGCATGACCACACCGGGCCGGGGGCTGCACGGCCATGTACTGGACACCCTCGGCCCCGCGATCACGGCGGGCGAGTACCCGCCCGGCAGTGTGCTGCGCACCGACGAACTGGCCCAGCACTTCGAGGTGTCCCGCTCCGTGATGCGCGAGGCGGTCCGCGTGCTGGAGTCGATGCATCTGGTGGAGTCCCGCCGCCGCGTGGGCGTCACCGTCCGCCCCAAGTCCGAGTGGAACGTCTACGACCCGCAGGTCATCCGCTGGCGGCTCGCGGGCGCCGACCGCCCGCACCAGCTGCGCTCGCTGACCGTGCTGCGCTCCGCGGTCGAACCGGTCGCGGCCGGCCTCGCCGCCAGGCACGCCACGGCGGAGCAGTGCGCCGAACTCACCCGGTGCGCGCTCGGCATGGTCGCCAACTCACGCGGCCACAAGCTGGAGGAGTACCTGGTCCACGACATCGCCTTCCACCGGGTCATCCTGAACGCCTCGGGCAACGAGATGTTCGCCCGGCTCGGCGACGTCGTCGCGGAGGTCCTGGCCGGCCGCACCCATCACGAGGTCATGTTCGAGGACCCCGACCCGGCCGCCGTCACCCTGCATGTGCGGGTGGCGGAGGCGGTCCGGGCGGGCGACGCGACCCGCGCCGAGGAGCTGACCAGGGAGATCACCGTGGGCGCCCTGCAGGAACTGGACATCCTGGCGCCCTAGCCGGAGCTATTCCAGGAAGTCCCCGTCCACATACACCCACGCCCCGTCGACCCGCTCGAACCGGCTCCGCTCGTGCAGCGAGCCGCCCCGGTAGGAGGCGCGGAAGGTCACCGTGCCCGTGTTGTGGAAGGCGGACCCGTCCGTGGTGTCCAGGATCTCCAGCCCCGTCCACCTCATCCGCGGATCGAGGTCCAGCCGCTCCGGCCGGGTCCGCGGATGCCAGGTGCGCAGCAGATACCCCGCGTCCCCCGTCACGAACGCGCTGTACCGCGACCGCATCAGCAGCTCGGCGGTCGGCGCGGCGGCCGGCCCCGCGTGGAAACGGCCGCAGCAGGCGGCGTAGGGCCGGGGGAGTCCGCAGGGGCAGGTGCGCGAGGTCATGGGCCACATTCTGCCTGGCCGAGGGGAGGCGCCCGCTGGTGCCGGGGTGCACAGTAGAAGCGCTGGAACTGTGTGCCCCGCAAGGGGCGCGGGGCTGTGCTCGGGCCACGACGGCGCCGCACACGACCCACGGCCCATCGCGGCACGACCCGCGGAGCGAGGTGGCGGACCATGACCCGACCCACGACCAGCCGTGCACCGGCCGTCAAGGAGTGGCGGCTGAACCTGTACCTGTCCGAGCACGACCCCGACACCACCGCCCGGATCATCCTGGACACCGGCGACAACGTCCTGGAGAGCCATGCGGAGGCCCGCCGGAACCCCTACGACCCCGACGTACCGGAGATAGGCGACGAACTCGCCGCCGGACGCGCCCTGATCGCCATGGGCCGCAGGCTGCTGCGCGCCGCGGACGGGGACATCAGGGCGGTGGGAGCGGCCGACACGGAGGAGGACCTGTCACCCCTGTGGCTGGACCGGGAATGACGCCCCTCGCCTCCCCTCACCTCCCCTTCCGTCCCTTCCGCAGGAAACGGCGCAGCCTCGTCAGCGGCCAGGTGTTGATCACGTCGTCCCGGGTGAGCCAGCCCCGCTGCGCCGTGCCGACGCCGTAGCGCAACTGCGTGAGATGCGGGACGGAGTGCGCGTCGGTGTTCACGGCGAACCGCACGCCGTGCTCCCTGGCGCGCAGGATGTCCTCGTCGCGCAGGTCGAGACGGTCCGGCTGGGCGTTGACCTCCAGCGCGGTGCCGGTGCGCGCGCAGGCCGCGAACACCTCGTCCCAGTCGGCGTCGACACCCGCCCGCTTGCCGATCAGCCGGGTCGTCGGGTGCCCGATGATGTTGACGTACGGGTTCTCGCAGGCCCGCACCAGCCGCCGGGTCATCGCCTTCCGGCCCAGGTCGAAGTGCGAGTGCAGCGAGGCCACGCACAGGTCGAAGCCGGCCAGGAACTCCTCCGGCCAGTCCACCGAGCCGTCCGGGCCGATGTTGAGCTCCGTGCCGTGCAGCAGCCGCATCCTGTGGCGGGCGCCGTCCAACTCCCGCACCCGCTCCCGCTGGGCGAGGATCTTCTCGTCGGTCATGCGCTGCATGTACAGGTTGGGTGCGTGGTCCGTGACGGCGTAGTACGCGTAGCCGCGCTCGGCGGCCGCCGCCACCATCTCCTCCAGCGGAGCCAGCCCGTCGGTGAGATCGGTGTGGGTGTGCAGGTCGCCGCGGATGTCCTTCTCGGTCACCACCTCGGGCAGCTCGCCGTGCAGGGCCGCCTCGATCTCCCCGCGGTCCTCCCGCAACGCCGGCTCGATCCACGGCAGCCCGAGCCGGGCGTACACCTCCTCCTCGGTGCGCGAGGCCAGCGACTTCCCGCTCTCGGCGTCGAACAGGCCGTACTCGGACAGCTTCAGCCCCTGGTGCACGGCGATGGTACGGGTGCGGATGTTGTGCGCCTTCGAACCGGTGAAGTACTGCATCGCGGCACCCCACGACTCCGGCGGCACCACCCGCAGATCCACCTGGAGCCCCTTGCCCGTGCGGATCGACGTCTTCTTCGAGCCCCGCGCGATGACCTCCGCGGTGGCCGGCAGCTCGCACAGCGCCGCCATGAACGCCTCCGACCTCTTCGCCGCGACCAGGAGGTCCAGATCCCCGACGGTCTCCCGCATACGGCGCAGCGAGCCGGCGTACGCGCAGCGCTTGCACCCGGTCACCGCGGACAGCTCCGCGACGATCTCCTCGGCGGTGTCCAGGGCCAGCGACAGCGGCACCCGCGCGCCCGCCCGCTGGAGCAGCTCGATGCCGTGGCGGATGTTGTCCTGCGTCTTCTCGCCGAAGCCCTTCAGATCGGCCAGCGCGTCCGCCTCGATCGCCGCGGCCAGCTCGTTCACCGAGGAGATGTGCAGGTCCTCGTAGAGCCGCAGCGCCTTCTTCGGGCCCAGGGTGGGGATCGTGATCAGCTCCCGCACCCCGGCGGGGATCTTCGCCCGGCGCTCCTCGACCACCGCCATCTTCCCCGTGCGCAGGTACTCGGCCACCTTGTCGGCGATCGACTTCCCCACGTTCGGGATCTCCTTCAGGCCGCCCTCGTCCAGCTTGGAGATGTCGGCCGGATAGCCGCCGATGGCACGCGCCGCCTTCTCGTAGGCGCGCGCCTTGAAGGCGTCGCCTCCCGTGATCGCGATGAGGTCCGCGTACTCCCGCAGGAGCGCCTCGACCTCGTCATTGGGCCGGGCCACCCTTCAAGTCTAGAAAAACCTTCACGGATCCGGGCAAACCTCTACGGAACGTTCCGGAGCACCGGCAGCGGCGGCAGCTTCGTCCCGTAGACCCACTCCTGGAACAGCCCGGCCGGCGACTCGTCCGTGAACCGGGCCACGTGCGCGGTGAACGTCTCCGTCGTCACCGAGCCGTTCCGGTGCAGCCGCACCCAGCCGCGCAGCATGTGGAAGAACGCGTCGTCGCCCAGCGCGCAGCGCACCGCGTGCAGGGTCACGCCGCCCCGCTCGTAGAGCCGGTCGTCGAACATCGCCTTGCGGCCCGGGTCGGCCAGCCTGAGGTCCTGCGGCAGCGTGGCCAGCAACCGGTGTGCGGCGGCGGCCAGTTGCTGGGCGCTGCGGCCGCCGGAGCGCTCGGACCACAGCCACTCCGCGTACTTGGCGAAGCCCTCGTTCAGCCAGATGTGCCGCCAGTCGGCGATGGACACGCAGTTGCCGAACCACTGGTGCGCCAGCTCGTGCGCCACCAGCCGCTCCGAACCCCGGGCGCCGTCCACGTGGTTGGAGCCGAACAGCGACAACCCCTGTGCCTCGACCGGCACATCGAGCTCCTCCTCGGTCACCGCGACCGCGTAACCGTCGAACGGGTACGGCCCGAACAGCTCCTGGAACAGCTCCATCATCGCCGGCTGCCGCGCGAAGTCCCGGGAGAACTCGGGCAGCAGCCGCGCCGGGATGTGCCCGTGCTGCGGCACGCCCCCCGGGCCCGGATCGCCCAGCAGCACCGTCTGGAACCGGCCGATCGCCAGGCCGACCAGATAACTGGACGTGGGCGCGGACTGCTCGTACACCCACGTCGTCGTGGAGGCCTTCGTCGTACGGGTCAGCAGGCGCCCGCCCGTGACCACCGCGTACGCGGACGGGACGGTGACCGAGATCTGGTAGGACGCCTTGTCGGCGGGCCGGTCGTTGCACGGGTACCAGGACGGCGCCCCGACCGGCTGGCTCGCCACCAGCGCGCCGTCCGCCAGCTCCTCCCAGCCGAGCCCGCCCCACGGGCTGGCCACCGGCCTGGGGTTGCCGGACCAGTGGACCTCCACCGTGAACGCGGCGCCGGCCCGGACGGGCTTGGCCGGGCGGATCCGCAGCCGTCCGCCGCGGTGCGTGAAGTGCGGCGGCCGGCCGTCCACCCGCACCCGGCCGATCCTGAAGTCGGCCAGGTTGAGCTCGAATTCCGTGAGCGGCGCATGGCCCGCTATGGCGTTGATCCGGGCCGTGCCGGACAGCCGGTTCGGACCGGGGCGGTAGTCCAGCGCGAGTTCGTAGCGGTGCACCCGGTAGCGGGAGTCACCGTTGTCCGGGAAGTACGGGTCCCGGCCGACCGACTGCTGAACTGCCACTGCTGTGTCCGCTCCCTGCGCTGTGCCACCACCGGGTGCCGGGGCCGCACCCGGATGGCCCGCGTTCAGGGACGCCATGCCTCGATCGGGTTGCCGAGCCAGCGGGTGTCGTCCGGGACGGACTCCGCCGCCATGACGAGCGACGCGGGCCCCAGGGTCGTACGGGCCCCGACCGTGCTGCCGGGCAGCACGATCCCGCCAGGGCCCAGCGTGGCGCCCTCACGGAGGACCACAGTATCCGTCCGCAAGATCCGGTCGTGGAAGAGGTGTGTCTGCAGCACACAGCCACGATTGACGGTCGCCGCGTCCTGAAGGGTCACCAGGTCCGTCTCCGGCAGCCAGTAGCTCTCCACCCACACGCCCCTGCCGATGCGCGCGCCGAGCCCGCGCAGCCACGCCGTCAGCACCGGCGTCCCCGGCACGGCCCCGGCCAGCCACGGCACCGCCAGCACCTCGACGAACGTGTCCGCCAGCTCGTTCCGCCACACGAACGAACTCCACAGCGGATGCTCCCCGGCCCGGTGCCGCCCCACGAGCAGCCACTTCGCGAGGACCGAGACGACCGCCGCGGTCACACCCGCCCCCAGCAGCACCGCACCCGACAGCGCCCAGGCCCACGGCCCCAGCGCGCACAGCACCGCCACCGTCCCCGCGGCCAGCGCCGCCGAACACAGCACCGGCACGATCCGGCACAGCTCCACCAGACCGCGCGCCCACAGCAGCCGCGCGGGCGGCTCGTACGTGCGGCTCTGATCCCCGCCGGCCGCACTGCGCGGCAGCTTCACCGGCGGCAGCCCCAGATACGAGGTGCCCTTCTTCGCCTTCTTCGGCGTCGCCGACAGCACGCCGACCAGACCGCCGTCCGGCACGCTCCGGCCCGGCCCGGTCATCCCGGAGTTCCCGAGGAAGGCCCGCCGCCCGATCTCCGCGCGCCCGATCCGCATCCAGCCGCCGCCCAGCTCGTACGGCGCCGTCAGCGTGTCGTCCGCCAGGAACGCCCCGTCGCCGACCGTGGTCAGGCTCGGCAGCGCGAGCACCGTCGACACCTCGGCCCGCCGCCCGATCCGCATCCCCAGCAGCCGCAGCCACACCGGCGTGACCAGCCCCGCGTACAGCGGGAACAGCGTCTCCCGGGACCGGTCCATCAGCTGCGTCACGGTCCACGCCTGCCAGCCGACCCGGCTGTGCGTCGGATGCGTGCCCTCGCGCAGCCGCAGACTGAGCACGCGTACGGCGACCAGGATCAGCAGCGCGTACGCCAGCCCGTAGGCGAGCGTGGCCGGCACCAGCCCGAGCGCGGCCCCGCGCAGCGCCTGGGGCAGCGAGCCCCCGGGTGCCACGAAGAGACGGGCGACCAGCAGCGCGGCCACCCCCGCCACCAGCGGCAGCGAACTCAGCGCCAGGCCGGTGACGCCGTACATCACCCGCCAGTACGTGCCCCGCCGCGGCCGCTCCTTCGGCCAGGTGCGTTTGGCCTTGCCGAGCTTGACCGCGGGCGCGCCCGCCCAGCGCTGGCCGGTCGGGATCTGCCCGCCGACCGCCGAGCCGGGAGCCACCTCGGCCCGCTTGCCGACGCGGGCGCCCGGGAAGAGCATGCTGCGGGTGCCGACGGTGGCGTGCGCGCCGACCTTGACCGGCCCGATCTCCAGCCGGTCGCCGTCCAGCCAGTGTCCGGACAGGTCGACCTCGGACTCCACGGCCGCGCCCCGGCCCAGCTTGAGCATGCCGGTGACCGGCGGCAGCGAGTGCAGGTCCACCTCGGGCCCGACCTTCGCACCCAGCGCACGGGCATACCGCTCCAGCCAGGACCCGGTCAGCGAGGTGGCCCCGCTGAACTCGGCCAGCCGCTCGGCCGCCCACAGCCGCAGATGCACGCCTCCACCACGCGGGTACCGGCCGGGTGCCACGCCCCGCAGCAGCAGCCGCGCCCCGCCCGCCGCGAGCGCGATCCGGCCGGGCGGCGTGAAAAGCAGCAGCGCACCGGCCGCGAGCAGCCACCAGGGGGCGGTCGGCAGCCAGGAGTAGCCGGGCAACAGGTTCCCGGCGGCGGCCAGGACCACCGTCCAGCGCAGCCCGAGCACGGTGAACAGCGGAAGCAGCAGCAGGAGCTGCACGGCCTGGGCGCGGACCGGGACCGGCGCGATGGTGCGGGCCCCGCCGTCGTCCTGTGCCGAGGCCTCCAGCCGCCGGGCCAGCTTGCGCAGGACGGGCTGCTGGTAGATGTCGAGGACGGCGGCGCTCGGGTAGCGGGTGCGCAGCCGGGTGGTGAGCTGGGCGGCGGCCAGCGAGCCGCCGCCGATCGCGAAGAAGTCGTCCTGGGCGCTGGTCACCGGGATGCCCAGGACCTCCGCCCACTGCTCGGCGAGCCAGGCCTCGGTGCCGTACAGCTCGGCCTTGGGCGCTTCGACGCCCTCCAGGGGCCACGGCAGGGCGTTGCGGTCCACCTTGCCGGACGTCCGGGTCGGCAGCTCGGCGACGGGCGCGAGCAGCGGCACCAGCGCGGCGGGCAGCCCGGCGCGCAGCTCCTCGACGGCGGCGGCACGGTCCCAGCCCTCCTGGGTGACCACGTAACCGACGAGGAGCTGATTGCCGCCGCGGGCGGTGCGCACGGCGGCCGCGGCCCCGGCGACCCCGGGCAGGGCCTGCAGCGCGGCATCCACCTCACCGAGCTCGATCCGCCGCCCGCCCAGCTTGATCTGCTCGTCGGCCCGGCCCAGGAAGATCAGCCCCTCGGGCTCGGCCCTGACCAGGTCACCACTGCGATAGGCCCGCTCCCAGCCCAGCGAGTGCAGCGGCGCGTACTTCTCGGCGTCCTTCTCGGGATCGAGGTAGCGCGCGAGCCCGACCCCGCCGATCACGAGCTGCCCGCTCGCCCCCATGGGTACCGGCTCACCGGCCTCGTCGACGACGGCGAGCTCCCACCCGTCGAGCGGCAGCCCGATCCTGATGGGCTCCGCACCGGTCAGCAGTGCCGCACAGGCCACGACGGTCGCCTCGGTCGGGCCGTAGGTGTTCCACACCTCGCGCCCCTCGGTGACCAGCCGCTGCGCCAGCTCGGGCGGGCAGGCCTCGCCGCCGAAGATCAGCAGGCGTACGTCGTTGAGCGTCTCCGGCTCCCACAGCGCGGCCAGCGTGGGCACGGTCGAGACGACGGTGATCTCCTGCTCGACCAGCCACGGCCCGAGATCGGCACCGCTCCTGACCTGCGACCGGGGCACCGGCACCAGACAGGCGCCGTACCGCCAGGCCAGCCACATCTCCTCACAGGAGGCGTCGAAGGCGACGGAGAGTCCGGCCATCACCCGGTCGCCGGGCCCGATCGGCTCCTCCGTGAGGAACAGGGCCGCCTCGGCGTCCACGAAGGCGGCGGCGCTGCGATGGGTGACGGCGACGCCCTTGGGCTTCCCGGTGGACCCGGAGGTGAAGATGATCCAGGCGTCCTGCTCGGCGCCGGGCCGCGCGGCGGAGGAGCGGGAGGTGCTCTGGAGGGCGCCGGACGTGCCCGCGACGGTGCCGGAGGCGCCCTGGACGGTGATGGTGTGCCCGGCCCCGACGACGGCCCGTACCTCAGCCTCCCCGAACACCAACTCCGCCCGCTCGTCCGGGTCCTCGGCGTCGACCGGGACATAGGCGGCACCGGCGGCGAGCACGGCGAGGACCGCGACGTAGAGCTCGTTGGTCCCCGAGGGGACCCGCACACCGACCCGGTCCCCGAGCCCGACGCCCGCACCGGCGAGCCGCCGCCGCAGCCGCTCCACCTCGCCGGCCAGCGCACGGTAGGTCAGACACGTCGTGCCGTCGTCCAGTGCCGGCTCGTCCGGATGGGACCGCACGGTCGCGTCGAAGACGTCGACCAGCGTGCGCGGCGACGCCGCGGGGCGCGCGGAGAAGCGGGCCCGGTCGCCGAACTGCGTGCGGATCTCTTCGTCGAGCAGGCCGAGAGCGCTGCTCTCGTCTATGGCTGCCATCGGGTCCTCACGTCGGGTCCGGCTGGGTGACAAGCCGGAAATATTAGTACGACGTTATGCTCCGGCCCTGTGCCGAGCCGCTCGAAAGGCCCGTTCGGGTGAGTACGCAGACCCGGCCCCGGCCCGCTGACCTGCCGATCTCCGCGCCGGACGAGAGATGGCCCACACACACCGTCAAGGGGCGGTCACTCCGGGGCAGTTGGCGCTCCCGCGAGCTCCTGGGAAACCGGAAAAGCAGAGGGCCCCTGCTGAGCAGGGGCCCTCACTGGTGTCCGAGGGGGGACTTGAACCCCCACGCCCGATAAAGGGCACTAGCACCTCAAGCTAGCGCGTCTGCCATTCCGCCACCCGGACAAGGTGTCTGTCGTGCTCGGGGATCCCTTTCGGCGGGGTTTCCCTCGCGGCGACGAAGGAAACATTACCAGGCTTTCGGGGGTGGCTGATCACCCCCCGGCCCCCGGAGCGCGTCGTGCGTGAACGGCGTGTGACGGGCCGGGACCGGTCTTGGGCGGCGGGCGGGGGAGAGGGAGGATGAGGAGGACCACCAGCAGCGACAGCGCGGGAGGAAGCACGTGAGCGAGACGGACACGGCCAGGAGCGTCACCGGCGAGGACGAGGTCGTGGACCTCTGCCGCGAGCTGATCCGGTTCGACACCAGCAACTACGGCGACCACTCGGGCCCCGGCGAGCGCAAGGCGGCCGAGTGGGTCGCGGAGAAGCTCGCCGAGGTCGGTCTCGAACCGAAGGTCTTCGAGTCGCACCCGGGGCGCGCCTCGACGGTGGCCCGCGTCGAGGGGGAGGACCCGTCCCGGCCCGCGCTGCTGATCCACGGCCACCTGGACGTCGTACCGGCCAACGCCGCGGACTGGACCCACGACCCGTTCTCCGGCGAGGTCGCCGACGGGTGCGTGTGGGGGCGCGGGGCCGTCGACATGAAGGACATGGACGCCATGACTCTCGCGGTCGTGCGCGACCGGCTCAGGAGCGGGCGGCGGCCCCCGCGCGACATCGTGCTCGCCTTCCTCGCCGACGAGGAGGCGGGCGGCACGTACGGCGCCCGCCACCTGGTCGACCGCCACCCCGGGCTGTTCGAGGGCGTCACGGAGGCGATCAGCGAGGTCGGAGGCTTCTCGTTCACCGTGAACGAGCAGCGCCGGCTCTACCTGATCCAGACGGCCGAGAAGGGCATGCACTGGATGAAGCTGACCGTGGCCGGCACCGCCGGGCACGGCTCGATGATCCACCGCGACAACGCCATCACCGAGCTGTCCGAGGCCGTGGCCCGGGTCGGCCGGCACCGGTTCCCGGTGCGGGTCACCAAGACCACCCGGGCGTTCCTCGACGAGCTGGGCGACGCGCTCGGCACCGAACTGGACCCGGAGGACATGGAGTCCACCCTGCTCCGGCTCGGCGGCATCGCCAAGTTCATCGGCGCCACCCTCAGCAACACCGCCAACCCCACCCAGCTCAACGCCGGTTACAAGGTCAACGTCATCCCGGGCGAGGCCACCGCGCACATCGACGGCCGCTTCCTGCCCGGCTACGAGGAGGAGTTCCTCGGCGACCTCGACCGGCTGCTCGGACCGCACGTCCGCCGCGAGGACGTGCACACCGACAAGGCGGTCGAGACCACCTTCGACGGGGCGCTGGTGGAGGCCATGCAGTCCGCGCTGCTCGCCGAGGACCCCACGGCCAAGGCGATCCCCTACATGCTCTCCGGCGGCACCGACGCCAAGTCCTTCGACGATCTCGGCATCCGCGGCTTCGGCTTCGCCCCGCTGAAGCTGCCGCCGGAGCTGGACTTCGCCGGCATGTTCCACGGCGTGGACGAGCGGGTGCCGGTGGACGGGCTGCGGTTCGGCGTTCGGGTCCTCGACCGGTTCATCGACGCATCGTGAGGTTCTGGGCCGAGACGGCCCAGATATTCGGGCGCTCGTACGAGATCGACTGGAACGGGTGAATGCGACGATCGGTTCGTAGCTTCATTAGTTCCTCCTCGTTACAGGTGATGTGACTCCGCACCTTGGGGTCGCTTTGCCAACAAGGAGGAATAATGATCAAGAAGGTCGTCGCTGCTGCGGCTGCCACCGGTGGGCTGGTTCTCGCGGGCGCGGGCCTCGCCGTCGCCGACTCGGGTGCTCAGGGTGCCGCCGTGCACTCCCCGGGTGTCGTCTCCGGCAACGTCGTGCAGGTGCCCGTGCACGTCCCGGTGAACGTCTGCGGCAACACGGTCAACGTGATCGGGCTCCTGAACCCCGCCTTCGGCAACAAGTGCTTCAACGACTGACGACGACCTCCTGAGGGGGGCGTCATTTTCGAGCCGCCGGCCCCGGAGCGCGTGCCATGCGTTCCGGGGCCGACCGGCCTCTTGCGTGGCGGCACGGTCCGCGAGGACCGGGCGCGCCACGCCACCGCGAGGCACGCACAGCAGGATCGAAGGCAGGGGAACAACGGAAATGCGACAGGGCACCCGTAAGGGCCTGATGACCATGGCGGCGGCCACGGGTGTGATCGCCGCCGCAAGCGGCTACGCCCACGCCGACGCGGGCGCGTTCGGCACCGCCGCCGGCTCGCCCGGCGTACTGTCCGGCAACACGGTGCAGGCGCCGGTGCATGTGCCGGTGAACGTGTGCGGCAACACCGTGAACGTCGTCGGGCTGCTCAACCCGGCGGTGGGCAACAGCTGCGCCAACCACGGCGGCACGTCCGGGGGCCACGGCGGCTCCGGCGGCTCGCACGCGGGCGGCCACACCGCCGGCTCACCCGGCGTCGGCTCCGGCAACACCGTCCAGGCGCCGATCGACGTTCCGGTGAACGTCTGCGGCAACAGCGTGAACGTCATCGGGGTCGGCAACGCCACCGCGGGCAACGACTGCGCCAACGGAGGCGGCGGTCACTCCAGCCAGCCGCCGGGCGGCGGCCACGGCAACCCGCCCGGGCAGCCGGGACACCCCGGCCATCCGGGACACCCTGGCCATCCTGGACACCCGGGGCACCCCGGCCATCCGGGACACCCCGGCCACCCGGGGCACCCCGGGCAGCCGGGTCATCCGGGCGGCCCGACCACCCCGCCCGGCCAGGGCGGTCACACGCCCCAGGGACACCACGGGTCCACCCAGGTCGAGCAGCACGGCGGCCGCTCCGCCCAGCCTCTGACCAACGCCCAGCTCGCGCACACCGGCAGCGAGCTGCCGCTGGACCTCGTGCTGCCGGTCGGAGCGGGCGCGCTGCTCGCGGGCGCGGTGCTCTACCGCAAGGCCCGGGCCACCTCGTAGCCGGCAGCCCCGGGTACGGGATGCGGTGAACGGAGCGGGCCCCGCCATGACAGACGGGGCCCGCTCCGGTTCAGCTCGCCGACCTCACCACGTGGCACGCACCTGGCGGATGATCCGCCGGCGCAGGCGCACCCTTCGGCTGCCGTCGCGCAGCAGGCTCAGTCGGTCCAACTCCCAGTGTCCGTACTCGGCATGGTCCGTCAGCAGGCGTGTGGCCTCCTTGCGGGACACCCCGCGAGGCACGTACACGTCGACAAATTCGTATTCCGGCATCGCATCTATTGTGCGGGCTGGGGCCCGGTACGGATAGCGTCTGCACTATGTCTGATGCTGCGCAGCCCACCGCTGCCGAGGTACGCGCCGCCGCCGAGGCGGTCAAGACCGCGCTCGACCGTCATCTGGCCGCGGTCGAACGCAGGTCGGGTGAGGACGACCCGGCGGTCTTGGAGGCGTTCAACCAGCTGGCCGCGGCCGCCGAGGTGTACGACGAGCTGCTCTACGACCGCTACGACGAGGTCACGCCCTTCGAGATCCCCGGTGCGGAGGAGCTGCCGCCGTACGCGGGTCCCGAGGAACCGAACGCGATCAGCGTGCTGATCCGCCGCGACTACGCCGTGGTGGAACCCCAGCGACTGCTGGCGCAGGCCCAGCGGGTCGAGGCGGCGGAGTACGAGGCCGCGGGCGGCCTGGCCGAGGACGCCGCCGGCACGGTTCCGGGCGCGCTGGGCATCCTCTTCGGCGAGTTCGAACCGGACGAGATCGCTTCCCGGCACAAGGAGTTCGGCCTGGAGGAGGGCGACTCCACGCTCTGGGTCACCGCCGCGGACGAGGCGCCCGAGGCGGGGGAGTGGCTGGAGGCGCCCTTCGAGCACTTCGATCCGCAAGGGGTGGTGTGCCGCTTCGACGTCAGCGCCGTCTTCGACGACGAGGACGAGTCCGACGAAGAGGACGATCTCGGGTTCGAAGAAGACGAGGACGAGGACGCGGACGACGACCAGGCCGAGGACGAGGACCTGGAGCCGCTGGACGCCGAGAAGTGAGCGGGGCCGGCGGTGCCGGGGCGGCCTGAGGCCGCTTCGGCACCGCCGGATTCCGCCGTCGAGGCTGGTCGGCGTCGCGGCGGAAGGAGATTCACACCCGCAGCAGCGTCTGCAGGCGCGTCGTGCGGGGCTTCGCCGGCGTCTCCGCCACCGCCTTCGGCAGGGCCTGTTCCACACCGTGGACCACCGACAGATGCCGCTCCGCCCGGCCGAAGGCCGTGTACACCCAGGGTCTGCTGAGCGCCTGCGCGGCGTCGCCGGGCAGCACGACGACCGCCGCCGGCCAGCGCGCGCCCACCGCCTGGTGTGCGGTCAGCGCCCACCCGTGCCGTACGGCGCCCTCCACCCGCTCGCGCGGTACGACCACCGCCGTGCCCGCGCACGACAGGTGCAGCCCGTCCGCGTCGGCCTTCACCACCGTGCCCGGCACCGTACGGCCCGGGGCGGGGGAGTAGGCGATCCGGTCGCCGGGGTCGAAGCCGCCGAAGCGGCCCGGGCCGGGGTTGAGGCGCTCCTTCAGCGCGGAGTTGAGGGCGCGGGTGCCCGCGGCGCCGCCGTGCCCGGGGGTGATCACCACGGTCTGGTCGGCCGGGACACCGAGCGCCCGCGGCACCGAGTCGGCGACCAGCTGGACGGTCCGGTGCACGGCCTCGCCCGCGTCCCGCACCGGGACGATGACGATCTCCTTGCCCGGGGCGGCGACCTGGTTCAGCTCGCCGACGCCGATGCCGGAGACCAGCTCGCCGATCGGGCCCAGGTCGGGGATGCGGGAGGCGAGCTGCGGGCAGACGCGGGCGGCGAGCAGATCGGCGAAGACCCGCCCCGGTCCGGCCGACCACAGCACCGCCGGGTCGCCGCTGAGCACCAGCCGGGCCCCGTCGGACAGCGACTCCACCAGCATGGCGGCGCTCTCCACGTCGAGCTGCGGCGCGTCCAGCACGACCAGCAGATCGAGTTCCAGCGCGCCGTCCGTGTCCCGGCCCGGTCCCTCGGCGCCGGACAGCAGACCGGCGGTCGTGCCCACGCTGTGCTCCGCCGGGTCCGTGCCCAGCAGGGCGGCGAGGCGGTGGCGTCCGTCGGGGGTGTGGCAGACGGCGAAGGCCCGCAGGCCCGCGGTGCGGGCGGCACCGAGCAGCGCGGCCGGTTCGGCGCGGGCCGCCTCCCCGCCGGTGTGCAGCACCAGGCCGTGCCCGGCGACCGCGCGGACCAGCTCGGCCGCGCCGCCGGAGGCGGCGTCGACCGCCGCCTGCCAGGCCTGCTCGGTCTCCTTGGGCAGCGAGTTGACCAGCCGGGCCAGGCCGTCGGCGAGGCTCTCCTCGGCCAGTGCGTACCGCTCCAGGCCGACGAGGACCCGCACCGGCCGCTCCTCCTCGTCCGCGCCCTCTTCCGCCTCCTGCGCCGCGCCGGCTCCCGGTTCCTCCAGGGCGTCCTGGAACGCCAGGGCCTCGCCCTCCGCGAGCGTGCTCTGCACCGCCGCGTCCGGGTCCGGGACGCCCTGCTTGCCCAGCGCCGCGGTGAGCGTGGGCAGTTCCAGCGCGGTGTGCCCGGCCAGGGCCGCCTGCTCCAGCAGCCAGACGGTGAGCGCACGAGCCCGCCGCTCGTCGCCCGGGCCGCAGGCGGCGCCGAGCAGGGCGCGGGCGAAGCCGTCGGCCTGGTCGGGCCGTACGCCGCTGATCCGCAGCAGCTGCCAGGGGTCCTCGCGCAGCGCCGCATCGGCGCCCTCGCCCAGTGCCGCGGCCACCTGGGGAGCCAGGGCCTCGGGCGCACCGCCTTCGGCCAGCACCCGGCGTACGTCCTCCACCGTCTCCGGTGCCGGGGCGGCGGCCGGGGCCGGCGCGGGCTGCGGTCGGGGTACGGGTTCCGGGGCCGGGCGGCGCGGCGCGCGTGCGGGCTCGGCGAAGACCGTGGCCGCCGGCTTTTCGCCGCTCTCCATCGCCCGCACCGCCGCGAGCAGGTCGGCCGCCTTGCCGCTCAGCTTGGCGCCGCTCTCGATCGGCCCCTGCTTCTCGGCCTTACGCCGCGCGATCCGCTCCCGCTCGAGCCGCTGCGCAGCCAACTCGGCCTCGGCCTCGGACAACTGGGCAGGGCCGGCGCCCTCGCTTCCGGCCCCGGGCTTGGACGGCTGGAGGGAGTCGGCGCCTTCGCCCTCGGCCTCGGACCGCCGGGTGGAGTCTGCCTCTGCGCCCTCGCCGCCGCCCGAGCCCGCCGCCTCTTCGGCGCCCTCGGTGCCGTCCGCGATCGCTGCCCCCTCGGCGCCCGCCTCCTCGCCGCCGCCCGCGCCGTCCCCGCTCCGGCCTCCGCCCCCGACCGCGCTCGCCCCCGCGCCGCTCCGGCCCTCGGTGCCGCTCGCCGCAAGGCCGTTCGCACGGCTCGCCCCGGACGCGGCCGCCCCACCCGGGCCCTCGGGTGTGTCCGGTGTCCCCGGCCCGGCCTTCTCCGTGGTCTCCGGCTCCGTGCTCACAGCGTGCTCCAGTCGTGATCGGGATAGCGGTGCACGGGCGCCGACACATCGTCCAGCGCCCGGCAGATCTCGTCAGGAAGACTAAGGGCCTCCACTGACAATGCCGCCGTGAGCTGCTGCGCGGTGCGCGCGCCGACGATCGGCGCGGCCACGCCGGGCCGGTCCCGGACCCAGGCGAGGGCCACCTGGAGCGGGGTCACGGCGAGTCCGTCGGCGGCCGTCGTCACCGCGTCCACGATCCGGGTCGCCGTGTCGTCCAGGTAGGGCTCGACGAACGGCGCCAGGTGCTCGGAGGCGCCGCGCGAGTCCGGGGGAGTGGTGTGCCGGTACTTGGCGGTGAGCACGCCCCGGCCGAGCGGGGAGGAGGGCAGCAGCCCGACCCCGAGATCCAGCGCGGCGGGCAGCACTTCCCGTTCCACGCCCCGCTGCAGCAGTGAGTACTCCATCTGCGTGCTGGCCAGTCGCGTGCGCATGCCCGGCGCCGCGAGCTGCCAGGTCGCGGCCTTGGCGAGCTGCCAGCCGCAGAAGTTGGAGACGCCTGCGTACCGGGCGCGGCCGCTGCTGACCGCTATGTCCAGGGCCTGGAGGGTCTCCTCCAGTGGGGTCCCGGGGTCGAAGGCGTGGATGTGCCACACGTCGACGTAGTCCGTGCCCAGGCGGGCCAGGGAGGCGTCGAGGGCGGCGAGCAGATGGCCGCGGGAGCCGTCGAAACGGCGGTCGGGGTCGGGGACGCTGCCGGCCTTGGTGGAGAGCACCAGGTCCCGGCGCGGCACCAGGCCGTCCATCAGCTGACCGAGCAGGTACTCCGCCTCGCCGTTGCCGTACACGTCCGCGGTGTCGACCAGGGTGCCGCCGGCTTCCCAGAACGCCTTCAGCATGTCCGCGGCGTCGTGCTCGTCGGTGTCCCGGCCCCAGGTGAGGGTGCCGAGTCCGATCCGGGACACACGCAGGCCGGTACGGCCGAGATGCCTCTGCTCCATGCGGGCGAGATTACTGGCCAGAACCGGTGCGGTGGGTTGCCTGTGGATAACCTGGCCGGGCCGCGGACCCGTCTTTTCCAGGTGCCCGGCGCCTGCCCCCGCCTCCGTCCCCGCGCTAAGGTCGCCCCACCAGAACGTTACTCATGGGTAAGGGGATCGGCGATGCAACTCGGGATCAACCTCGGCTACTGGGGTGCCGGAATGGACGGGGACAATCTGGCCGTGGCCCAGGAGGCCGACCGGCTGGGCTTCTCCGTGTGCTGGGCCGCCGAGGCCTACGGCTCCGACGCGGCGACGGTGCTGTCCTGGGTCGCCGCCCAGACCGAGCGCATCGACGTCGGCTCGGCCATCTTCCAGATCCCGGCCCGCCAGCCCGCGATGACCGCGATGACGGCCGCGACGCTCGACTCGCTGTCCGGCGGCCGCTTCCGGCTCGGGCTCGGCGTGTCCGGCCCGCAGGTCTCCGAGGGCTGGTACGGCGTCAAGTTCGACAAGCCGCTCGCCCGCACCCGCGAGTACGTCGAGATCGTACGCAGGGCCATGACCCGGGAGCGGCTGACGTACGAGGGCGAGCACTGGACGCTGCCGCTGCCCGGCGGCCCGGGCAAGCCGATCAAGCTGACCGTGCACCCGCAGCGCGAGCACATCCCGCTGTACATCGCCGCGATCGGCCCGAAGAACCTCGAGCAGACCGGTGAGATCGCCGACGGCGCCCTGCTGATCTTCCCCGCCGCCGACCACCTCGAGGACACCACCCTCAAGTACCTGCGCGCCGGCCGGGAGAAGGCGGGCAGGACCCTCGACGGCTTCGACGTGTGCCCGACCCTGCCCATCGCCGTCGGCGACGACAAGGACGTGGCCCGGCTCGCCGACACCTTCCGGCCGTACACCGCGCTGTACGTCGGCGGCATGGGCAGCGCCAAGCAGAACTTCTACAACCAGCTCGCCCAGCGCATGGGATACGAGAAGGAGGCCGCCGAGATCCAGCAGAAGTACCTGTCCGGCGACAAGCAGGGCGCCGCGGCCGCGGTCCCGCACGATCTCATCGACAAGACGACTCTGCTGGGCTCCGTCGACCGCATCGCCGACCGGATGAAGGCCTACGCCGCCGCCGGTGTCACCACCCTCAGCCTGTCGCCGGCCGGCTTCACCCTGGACGAGCGGCTCGCCTCCCTGCGGGCCGGCCGCGAGGCCCTGGAGCGCGCGGGACTGGCCTAGGAGACTTCAGCGGCCGTGGTGGGGGCTCGGGGGTCTTCCCCGCCACGGCCGTCACCGGAAACAACGCGCCGGGAGCCGCGCGGTTACGACCGTGGCGTCATCCTTTTGGCCGAGCGGACACGCACAGCTGTTGCACGCCCCAGACTGTCCGCATTTGACTCGTTCTATGCTTTCGGCCAAGAGTGTGTTCCAGGAGATCCTCGACAACGACGAGGCGTTCCGGCTCTTCTGCTCCGTCGCCGCCGGCGGGGAGTCCCAGGGTGGCTGGGAGAACCGGCGGATCGCCGCGCTGGTCCCGCCCGGCGAACGCGCCCTGGCCCCGAAGATCGCCCGGCACGGCGCCGACGAGGACAAACACGGACGCATCTTCCACGCCCTGATGAGGAAACGCGGGCTCGCCCCCGTCGCCGTACCGCCCGAGACCGACTACACGATGCTGCTGGAGCGGCAGGGCATCGGCCTCGCCCACGACAGGCTCCGGCGGGACGAGCCGCTCACCGAGCGGGACATCATCGTCTACCTCGCCCACAGCCGCGTCACCGAACAGCGCGCCGCCGAGCAGATGCAGCTGCTGCTCAGGCTGTTCGCCGCCCATCCCGAGGTGGGCAGGGCCATACGCATGATCTCCGACGACGAGGACAACCACCTCGCCTACACCCACGAGGAACTGCTGCGGTTCGCCGCCGCCGGGCATGGCCGGCTGATCCAGCGCACCCTGCGCGCGTGCGCCCTCGCCGAGATCCGCGTCCACCGGGACGTCAGCCTCGCCGTGATGGCCCGCATGGGCCGCATCCTGGGCTGGTCCAGGGCCAGGTACGCCCTCCTCGCGGCCGGCATCCACGCGGTGTACGCCTACGAGCGCCTCGCCGGCTGGCGCCGCATGGTCACCCTCACCGTCCCCGAGCGCCGCGACCCCCTCGGGGGCCCCGCCACCCCCGCCCACGAGTTCGCCTGAGCCGCGGACGCACGCAGCCCTGAGGCCTCACAGCCAGCCACGATGCTTGAACAAGCGGTACAGCAGCACCTCCAGGGCGGCCATCGCCAGGATTACCGCCGGATACGACCACAGCCAGTGCAGCTCCGGCATGTGGTCGAAGTTCATGCCGTAGATCCCCGCGATCATCGTGGGGACCGCGGCCATCGCCGCCCACGCCGAGATCTTCCGCATGTCGTCGTTCTGCCGCACGCTCATCTGCGCCAGATGCGCCGACAGGATGTCCGACACCAGCCGGTCGAGAGCCTCCACCGACTCGTTCACGCGCAACAGGTGGTCGCCCACGTCCCGGAAGAACGGGCGCGCCTTGTCGTTCACGAACGGTACCGAGGCACCCAGCGGTCCGGTGCCGGCCAGCCGGGTCAGGGGCAGCGCCAGCGGGCCGGTGGCCCGGCGGAACTCCAGGACCTGCCGTTTGAAGCCGTAGATCCGGGACGCGGTGCCCCGCGAGCCGCCGCCCTCCGGCCGGAACACCTCCGCCTCGAGTTCCTCCAGGTCGTTGCCCAGCTCCGTCGCCACCTCCAGATAGTGGTCGACGACAGCGTCGGAGATCGCGTACAGCACGGCGGTCGGGCCCTTGTCGAGCATCTCCGGCTCCTCCTCCAGCCGGCGCCTCACGGCGGCCAGCGGCGAGCCCTCGCCGTGGCGCACGGTGACCACGAAACCGTCGCCGACGAAGACCATGATCTCGCCCGCCGAGACGGCATCGCTCTCCGTCTCGTACACGACCGGTTTCAGCACCATGAACAGCGAGTCGTCGTACACCTCCAGCTTGGGCCGCTGATGCGCGTTCAGCGCGTCCTCGACCGCCAGCGGATGCAGCCCGAACTCCTGGGTGACCAGGTCGAACTCCCGCTCGGACGGCTCGTACAGGCCGATCCACACGAACCCGCCCTCGGCCCGCGCCTCGGAGAGCGCGTCGGACAGGTCCTCCGGCCCCTCGGTGCGGAGCCCGTGCCGGTAGATGGCGCAGTCCACGATCACGGTGCGCATTCTCCCTTCGCCCGGTCGGCGGCGCATGTGCTGATACGCCTACCCTGGGCCGCATGCCCACGCTGATCCTCGTCAGGCACGGACGCTCCACCGCCAACACCTCCGGTCTGCTCGCCGGCTGGACGCCCGGCGTCACCCTGGACGAGCGCGGCGCCGCCCAGGCCGCCGCGCTGCCCGGCCGGCTCGCCGCACTGCCCATCTCCGAGATCGTCACCAGCCCCCTGGAGCGCTGCCAGGAGACCGTACGGCCGCTGCTCGAGGCCCGCCCCGGCCTGCGCGCCCACACCGACGAGCGGATCGGGGAGTGCCACTACGGCGACTGGTCCGGCCGCAAGCTCGCCGAGCTCAAGGACGAGCCGCTGATGGAGGTGGTCCAGGCCCACCCGTCGGCCGCCGCCTTCCCCGGCGGTGAGTCCATGCGCGCCATGCAGACCCGCGCCGCCGAGGCCGTACGCGAGTGGAACGCGCGCGTGGAGCGCGATCACGGCGCCGACGCCGTCTACCTCATGTGCTCCCACGGTGACATCATCAAATCCCTGGTCGCCGACGCCCTCGGACTCCACCTCGACCTGTTCCAGCGGATCTCCGTGGAACCGTGTTCCGTCACCGCGATCCGCTACACCCGGCTGCGGCCGTTCCTCGTTCGCCTCGGCGACACCGGGGATTTCGCCTCGCTCGTCCCGCGCGACGAACCTGGTGAGGGCGACGCACCGGTCGGAGGTGGTGCGGGCGCACCGTGATCGTCGGCCGCAGTAGGGTGAAGCGATCCAACAGTCGCGCATCCGTGGGCGGCCCGCACCGCTGAAACCTACGAACCACTCTCCGCACTCACTCTCAATGGAGACAGGACGTGTCCCGTCAGGTGTTCCTCTACGACCCGCCGGACCGCTTCGTGGCCGGCACGGTCGGGCTGCCCGGACGCCGTACGTTCTTCCTCCAGGCCACCGCAGGCTCCCGGGTGACCAGCGTGGCTCTGGAGAAGACCCAGGTGGCCGCGCTCGCCGAGCGCATGGACGAACTGCTCGACGAGGTCGTACGGCGCAGTGGCGGCAGCGCCGCCGTCCCCGCCATGGCGCCCACCGAGATCGCCGACACCGCCCCGCTCCAGACCCCCATCGAGGAGGAGTTCCGCGTCGGCACCATGGCGCTGGCCTGGGACGGCGAGGAACAGCGCATGATCGTCGAGGCGCAGGCCCTGGTGGAACTGGACGCCGACACCGAGGAGGACCTCGCCGAGGCCGAGGAGCGGCTGCTCCAGGACGAGGAGAACGGGCCCCCGATGCTGCGGGTCCGGCTGACCGGCGCGCAGGCCCGGGCCTTCGCCAAGCGCGCCCTCGACGTCGTCAACGCCGGGCGGCCGCCGTGCCCGCTGTGCAGCCTCCCGCTCGATCCGGAAGGACACGTATGTCCGCGCCAGAACGGATACCGCCGCGGAGCGTGACGCCCACCGGCACCGGCACCGGGACCGGCTCGGCCGCCGCCGAGCTGCTCGCGCGAGGTGAGCTGACCGTACGCGGACGGATCCGCGAGGCGTCCAACGCCGCGCTGTTCTGCACCATCGCCCTCGACGGCCAGGAAGCCTCCTGCATCTACAAGCCGGTGGCCGGGGAGCGCCCCCTGTGGGACTTCCCCGACGGCACCCTGGCAGGCCGCGAGGTGGCCGCCTACGAGGTCTCCGAGGCCACCGGCTGGGGGCTCGTCCCGCCGACCGTGCTGCGCGACGGGCCGTACGGCGAGGGCATGTGCCAGCTGTGGATCGACGTCCAGGCCGAGGCGGAGCTGCTCGCCCTGGTCGACGCCGGGGAACCGGAGCCGGGCTGGAAGGCGATCGGCCTGGCCGACGTCGGCGAGGGCCGCACCGCGCTCCTCGTGCACGCCGACGACGAGCGGCTGCGCCGCCTCGCCGTCCTCGACGCCGTGATCAACAACGCCGACCGCAAGGGCGGCCATCTGCTGCCCACCACCGACGGCCGGCTCTACGGCATCGACCACGGCGTCACCTTCAACGTCGACAACAAGCTGCGCACGCTGCTGTGGGGCTGGGCCGGGGAGCCGCTGACCTCCGAGGCCGTCGACGCCCTCCGGACACTGCGCGGGGCCCTGGGCGGGCCGCTGGGCGAACGGCTGACCGCCCTGCTCACACCGGCCGAGATCGACGCCACACGCGCGCGTGTCGAGGACCTGCTCACCACGGGAGTGCACCCGGAACCCAACGGCGAGTGGCCCGCCATCCCCTGGCCGCCGGTGTGAGCAGGCTCAGCACATCGCGCGCCGATCCACAAGAGCGCACAACCGGCCATCCGACGAGATCCCGTTCGTATACGCAGCTCGTGGCCGGTTAGGCTCATGTACATGCATGCCTGGCCCGCTTCCGAGGTCCCCGCCCTGCCTGGTCAGGGCCGCGACCTGAGGATCCACGACACCGCGACCGGCGGCCTCGTCACCCTCGACCCCGGTCCCGTCGCCCGTATCTACGTCTGCGGCATCACCCCGTACGACGCCACCCACATGGGGCACGCGGCGACCTACAACGCGTTCGACCTCGTGCAGCGCGTGTGGCTCGACACCAAGCGGCAGGTCCACTACGTCCAGAACGTCACCGACGTCGACGATCCGCTGCTGGAGCGCGCGGAGCGGGACGGCGTCGACTGGGTCGCCCTCGCCGAGAAGGAGACGGCCCTCTTCCGCGAGGACATGACCGCCCTGCGGATGCTCCCGCCGCGGCACTACATAGGTGCCGTGGAGGCGATACCCGGCATCGTCCCGCTCGTGGAGCGGCTGCGCGACCTCGGCGCGGCCTACGAGCTGGAGGGCGACATCTACTTCTCCGTCGAGTCCGACCCGCACTTCGGGCAGGTCTCGAACCTCGACGCGGCCGCCATGCGGCTGCTGTCCGCCGAGCGCGGTGGCGACCCGGACCGTCCGGGCAAGAAGAACCCCGTCGACCCGATGCTGTGGATGGCGGCCCGCGAGGGCGAGCCCAGCTGGGACGGCGGCTCCCTCGGCCGGGGCCGGCCCGGCTGGCACATCGAGTGCGTGGCCATCGCCCTCGACCACCTCGGCATGGGCTTCGACGTCCAGGGCGGCGGCTCCGACCTCGCCTTCCCGCACCACGAGATGGGCGCCTCGCACGCCCAGGTGCTCACCGGCGAGTTCCCCATGGCCAAGGCCTACGTCCACGCCGGCATGGTCGCCCTGCACGGTCAGAAGATGTCCAAGTCCAAGGGCAACCTCGTCTTCGTCTCGAAGCTGCGCCGAGACGGCGTCGACCCCGCCGCCATCCGCCTGGCCCTCCTCTCCCACCACTACCGTGCGGACTGGGAGTGGACCGACCAGGTCCTCCAGGACGCCGTCGCCCGCCTCGGCCGCTGGCGCGCGGCCGTCTCCCGTCCCGACGGCCCGTCCGCCGACGCACTCGTCGAGGAGATCCGCGAGGCCCTGTCCAACGACCTGGACGCCCCCGCCGCCCTCGCGGCGGTGGACCGCTGGGCGGCCAGGCAGGAGCAGGAGGGCGGCACCGACACGGGCGCCCCGGGCGTCGTCACGCGCGCGGTGGACGCGCTGCTGGGGGTAGCGCTGTAGTTCCCGCAGCTCCGGTGGATGCACAAGGGGCGGTTCCCTCCTCGGGAACCGCCCCTTGTGGTGTCCTCACTCCTCCGAGCTGTCCTCGTCGTCACCCTCGGCCGCATCCGGCCTGGGCGGTTTCGGCGGCCGGTTCCTTCCGCCGGGGTTGTCCCTGCGGAAGGAACCACCGTCCCCGCCGTCGGCCGTGGCGTGTCCGCCCGGCGGGCTGACATCCCGGCGCCGCAGATACCGCTCGAACTCGCGGGCGATCGCCTCGCCCGAGGCCTCCGGCAGCTCCGCGGTGTCCCGGGCCTCCTCCAGCGTCTGGACGTACTCGGCGACCTCGCTGTCCTCGGCGGCCAGCTGGTCCACGCCCACCTGCCAGGCACGTGCGTCCTCCGGCAGCTCGCCCTGCGGGATGCGCAGGTCCAGCAGGTCCTCCAGCCGGTTGAGCAGCGCCAGCGTGGCCTTCGGGTTCGGCGGCTGGGAGACGTAGTGCGGTACGGCCGCCCACAGCGACACCGCCGGGACGCCGGCGTGGGTGCACGCCTCCTGCAGGACGCCGACGATGCCCGTCGGGCCCTCGTACTTGGTCTCCTCCAGGTCCATCCGCTCGGCCAGGTCCGGGTCGGACGTCACCCCGCTGACCGGCACGGGACGCGTGTGCGGAGTGTCACCGAGCAGGGCGCCCAGGATGACCACCAGCTCCACGCCCAGCTCGTGCGCGAAGCCGAGCAGCTCGTTGCAGAACGAGCGCCAGCGCATGGACGGTTCGATGCCGCGCACCAGCACCAGGTCACGCGGCTTCTCGCCGCCGACCCGCACCACCGACAACCTGGTCGTCGGCCAGGTGATCTTGCGCACACCGGCGTCCATGAACACCGTGGGCCGGTTCACCTGGAAGTCGTAGTAGTCCTCGGCGTCCAGCGCCGCGAACACCTCGCCCTTCCACTCGCGTTCCAGATGAGCGACCGCCGTGGAGGCGGCGTCGCCGGCATCGTTCCAGCCCTCGAACGCGGCCACCATGACTGGGTCGATCAGCTCGGGAACCCCCTCCAGCTCGATCACCCAGTGCCTCCTTCCGACGAGCCCTCGCTTGACTCACCAACCTTACGGCGTCCGGCGGGGGCGCCCGCAGCCCCCTTGCGCGGGCCAGTGACCGGATCACTGCCCCGTTCGCCACCGTCGAACACCCCTCGTCAACCCGGAGCCCGACCGGATCCGTCCAGGTGCCGGCCCTCTCTCACAGGGTGCTGCGCAGCCACTGTTCCACGCTCGCGATGTGCACGGTCGCCCAGGAGCGGGCCGCCTCCGCGTCCCGGTCGCGCAGCGCGGCCAGGATCGCCCGGTGCTCGCGCAGGGTGCGGCCGACCGCGTCCTCCTGGGTGAGACCCCGCCAGATCCGGGCCCGCGTGGTCGGCCCCGACAGGCCGTCCAGCAGCGAGCACAGCACCGAGTTGCCGGCGCCGCGCACGATGCCGCGATGGAACTCCAGGTCGGCGGCGACCAGCTCCTCCACCGAGGGTTCGTCACCGAGGGCCTCCAACTGGGCAGACAGTGCGTCCAGTTGCTGTTCGCCGATCCGGAAGGCCGCCATCGCGGTCGCGGCCGGCTCCAGGATGCGGCGCACCGCGAGGAACTCCAGGACGGTGTCGTCGCGGTGGAAGTCCACGACGAAGCTCAGCGCCTCCAGCAGCAGTTGCGGATCGAGGCTGGTGACGTACGTGCCGTCGCCCTGCCGCACGTCCAGGATCCGGATCAGCGACAGCGCCCGTACGGCCTCCCGCAGCGAGTTCCGCGACAGCCCCAGCTCGGCGGCCAGCTCGCTCTCCTTGGGCAACCGGTCCCCGGGCCGCAGCGCACCGGAGACGATCATGCCCTTGATCTTCTCGATCGCCTCGTCGGTGACTGCCATGACCGGCCTCCCTGGTCGCCAGACATCGGATGTCTCAGCGGCCATTATGCGGGCGGGGCGTCGAACCACTCCCTGCTGTCCGCCCAGTGCCGCACCCAGCCGGCGAAGCCGGGCTCGGCGGTGGTGTGGCCGAACTCCGCCCCGAAGGGCACCGCTCCCTCACCGGTGATCTGCCATATGTGACCCCGGTGCGGGCCGGTGACGATCAGGTGCCAGTCCATGCCGCAGCCGTCGGTCCCCAGCCGCAGGGAACCGTCGTGCGCGACCCGCTCGATCACGGCCTCGGGGTCCTCGTACGGGCCGTCGTCCTCCTCCCACAGCCACGCCCGGGTGAGCGGGAACGGCTCGTCGAGCCGCTGGTGCTCGGCGCCCCCGCGCAGCCCCGCCATCCCGTACTCCGGCGGCCCCTGGCAGGACCCGTCGGTCGCCTCGGCCACGAACGTCCGGTACGGCTCGGGCAGCACCACGTGGTGCTCCGCCTCGAAGGCGTGCACCGCCGCCCAGCCGAGGGCGGACTCGCCGCCGTCGTCCACCGCGAAGGCCTCCCGCAGAGCCGCCAGTTCGGCGGGATCCGCCTGATCGTTGTTCATGCCCCGATGGAAGCACCCGGCACTGACAACGCCCCGGTAGACGAGAGGGGCGGCCCCATCGGCGTGGGGCCGCCCCTCTCGGTTGTCCGGACCCGGTGCGGAGGTCCGGCGCTGCGGCGGCGGCCGGTCCCGGTCAGGGAGGCGGACCGGCCGTCACCGGGGCCTACTTCTTGTCGAGCAGGTCCCGCACCTTCGCGCGGACCTCGTCCGTGTCCAGGCCCCGGATGGTCAGCGTGGTGCGGCGGCGCAGCACGTCGTCCGGCGTCTCGGCCCACTCGTGGTCACGGGCCCAGACGACCTGTGCCCAGATCTCCGGCGCGTCGGGGTGGACGCGCTCGGCCAGCTCCGGGTCGTCGTTCGCCAGGCGGGCGATGTCGAAGGCCAGCGAGCCGTAGTGGGTGGCCAGGTGCCTGGCGGTGTCGGCGGCCATGCGCGGTCCGGGAGCCGGCCGGTCCACCAGCAGGCGGTGGGCGACGGCGCGCGGGTTGGCGACACCGGGCAGCGGCAGCTTCTTCGGCAGGGAGGAGATGGGCTCGAAGTCGTCGCCCAGCGGGTGGCCCGGCAGCGCCTCCAGCTTCTGCATCACCGTACGGCCGATGTGCCGGAACGTGGTCCACTTGCCGCCCGCGACGGACAGCATGCCGCCCTTGCCCTCGGTCACCACCGTCTCGCGCTTGGCCTTGGCGGTGTCCCCGGGGCCGCCCGGCAGCACCCGCAGACCGGCGAAGGCGTAGGTGATCAGGTCGCGCCGCAGCTGCTGGTCGCGGACCGAGAACGCGGCCTCGTCCAGGATCTGCGCTATGTCCTTGTCGTTGACGGACACGTCCGCCGGGTCGCCCTCGTACTCCTCGTCGGTGGTACCGAGCAGCAGCATGTCCTCCCACGGGAGGGCGAAGGTGATGCGGTACTTGTCGATCGGGGTGGCGAGCGCGGCCTTCCAGGGGGAGGTGCGCTTCAGGACCAGGTGCGCGCCCTTGGACAGACGGATGGACGGTGCCGCGTTCGGGTCCTCCATCCGGCGCAGGTGGTCGACCCAGGGGCCGGTCGCGTTCAGCACCAGACGGGCGCTGACCCCGAACTCCTCGCCGGAGAGGCGGTCCTTGAGCTCGGCACCGGTGACCCGGCCCTGGGTGAAGCGCAGGCCGGTGACCTCGGCGTGGTTGAGGACGACCGCGCCCGCCTCGACGGCCGCGCGGACCGTCATCAGCGCCATGCGCGCGTCGTTCATCTGGTCGTCGCCGTACACGGCCACGGCCTTGAGGTTCTCGGTGCGCAGCTCGGGCACGTCCTGCGCCGCCTTGGCGGGGGAGAGCAGGTGGCCCACGCCGTCACCGAACGCGGAGAGCGCGGAGTAGGCGAAGACGCCCGCGCCGAGCTTCGCCGCGCCGTGCGGCCCCCCCTTGTACACGGGGAGGTAGAAGGTGAGCGGGTTCGCCAGGTGGGGGGCCACCTGCCGGGAGACCGCACGGCGCTCGAAGTGGTTCTCCGCCACCAGCTTCACCGCGCCGGTCTGCAGATAGCGCAGACCGCCGTGGAGCAGCTTGGAGGAGGCGGAGGAGGTGGCACCGGCGAAGTCGCCGGCGTCGACCAGAGCCACCCTCAGGCCGGACTGCGCGGCGTGCCAGGCGGTGGAGATGCCCAGGATGCCGCCGCCGATCACCAGAAGGTCGTACGACGCCTTGGAGAGCTGCTCCCTGGTCTCGGCCCGGCTCGGGTTGGAGCCGGAGGCCGGGTGCGTCCCCAGGGCAGGCACGGAACTCAGGGTGGACTGACTGGTCATGTCGGGTACTTACTCCTCGTCAGAGATGTCTGAGCTGTGTCGGGCCGCTCAGCTCTCGTCCTCGATCCAGCCCATGGTCCGGTCGACGGCCTTGAGCCAGTTCTTGTACTCACGGTCGCGGGTGTCCGCGTCCATCTGGGGGGTCCACTCGGCGGCCCGGCGCCAGTTGGCGCGCAGTTCGTCCGTGCTGGACCAGAAGCCGACGGCCAGGCCGGCGGCGTAGGCGGCGCCGAGGCAGGTGGTCTCGGCGACCATCGGGCGCACCACCGGTGCGTCCAGAACGTCGGCGAGGGTCTGCATCAGCAGGTTGTTGGAGGTCATGCCGCCGTCCACCTTCAGGGCCACCAGCTCGTCGCCGGAGTCCTTGACCATGGCGTCGGCGATCTCGCGGGTCTGCCAGGCGGTCGCCTCCAGGACCGCGCGGGCGAGGTGCGCCTTGGTGACGTACCGGGTCAGGCCGGCGATCACACCGCGGGCGTCGGAGCGCCAGTGCGGGGCGAACAGGCCGGAGAAGGCCGGTACGAAGTAGGCGCCGCCGTTGTCCTCGACCGAGAGCGCGAGCGTCTCGATCTCGGCCGCGGTGGAGATCAGCCCCATCTGGTCGCGCATCCACTGCACCAGCGAGCCGGTGACAGCGATGGAGCCCTCGAGGGCGTAGACCGTCGGCTGGTCGCCGATCTTGTAACCGACGGTGGTCAGCAGACCGGCGTAGGAGTTGATGATCTTGTCACCGGTGTTCATCACCATGAAGGTGCCGGTGCCGTAGGTGGACTTGGTCTCGCCCTCGGAGAAGCAGGTCTGGCCGAACAGGGCCGCCTGCTGGTCGCCGAGCGCGGAGGCGACCGGGATGCCGCCGAGCAGGTCGCCCAGCTTGCCGCCGGTGACCTCGCCGTAGACCTCGGCGGAGGAGCGGATCTCCGGCAGGATCTGCAGCGGCACACCGATGGACTCGGCGATCTTCTCGTCCCACTGCGTGGTGTGCAGGTTCATCAGCATGGTGCGGGAGGCGTTGGTGACGTCGGTGACGTGCTTGCCGCCGTTGACACCGCCGGTCAGGTTCCAGATGACCCAGGTGTCCATGGTGCCGAAGAGGATGTCACCGGCCTCGGCGCGCTCCTTCAGGCCGTCGACGTTGTCGAGCAGCCAGCGGGCCTTGGGGCCGGAGAAGTACGAGGCCAGCGGCAGGCCGGTCTCGCGGCGGAAGCGGTCCTGGCCGACGTTGCGGCCGAGCTCCTTGCACAGGGCGTCGGTGCGGGTGTCCTGCCAGACGAGGGCGTTGTGGACGGGCTCACCGGTGTTCTTGTCCCACAGCACGGTGGTCTCGCGCTGGTTGGTGATGCCGATGGCCTTGATGTCGTCACGGGTGATGCCGGCCTTGGCGATGGCCCCGGCGACGACCTCCTGGACGTTGGTCCAGATCTCGTTGGCGTTGTGCTCGACCCAGCCCGGCTTGGGGAAGATCTGCTCGTGCTCCTTCTGGTCGACGGAGACGATACGGCCGTCCCGGTCGAAGACGATGCAACGGCTGGAGGTCGTGCCCTGGTCGATCGCGGCGATGAACGGGCCTGCGGTGTGGGCGTCGGTCACTGTGTGCTCCTGAAAAGATCCGTGGTAGGGGGTCTGTCCGTACGGCGCGTGCTTCGAGGCGTTGTCTAAGCGAAGGCGACGTTGTAAATGCCCGCGGCGATGGCGCCGCCGATCAGCGGACCGACGACCGGGACCCAGGCGTAGGCCCAGTCGGAACCGCCCTTGTTGGGCAGGGGCAGCAGGGCGTGCACGATGCGCGGACCCAGGTCACGGGCCGGGTTGATCGCGTAGCCCGTCGGGCCGCCGAGGGACAGACCGATCGACACCACCACGAACGCGGTGATCAGACCGCCGAGGGTGCCGAGGCCGTTGCCCTTGTCGTTCAGGCCCTGCGTGAGGACCGCGAGGATCAGCACGACCGTGCCGATGATCTCCGTGGCGAGGTTCTGCACCGCGTTGCGGATCTCCGGACCGGTGGAGAAGATGCCGAGGACCGGGCCGGCGCCCTTCTCCTGGGCCTCGACCGCCTTGGCCGCGGTGGCCTGTGCGCCCGGACCGCCGACGATCTCCTTGTCGGTCAGGTGGGCGTGGAACTGGCCGTAGTAGGCGACCCACACCAGGGTCGCGCCGATCATCGCGCCGAGCAGCTGTCCGGCGAGGTAGACCGGGACGTTGCTCCAGTCGCTGTTCTTGATGGCCAGTGCCACCGTGACGGCCGGGTTGAGGTGGGCACCGGAGAGCGGTCCGGAGATGTACACGGCCGTCAGGACGGCGAAGCCCCACCCGAAGGTGATGGCGAGCCAACCGGCGTTACGGGCCTTGGAGGCCTTCAGCGTGACGGCCGCGCAGACGCCGCCGCCGAGCAGGATGAGTATGGCGGTACCGATGGTCTCGCCGATGAAGATGTCGGAGCTGGACACCCGCGACTCCTTTGTCCTTCGTCCAGGGGTAGCCGAACCCCGGGTCCCGCCGGGGTTCTGGCGCCCTCAGGGGGTGAGAGCGATGCCGGCCCTTGGCGTTGTCACACTCTAGCGCGTATTGCCGGTAGGTGTTCGACAATGCCGACCGATGGACGGGAGTCTTGCTTCGGTGTTACGGATGCGTCAAGGGTTCTGTTATCGAAAACAGGATCGTTATTGATCGCTGCCGGTTGTCACTCTTCGCACGCTGACGTGGCTATTGGCCCGATATGTCGATTTCAGGGTAGGGCGAGAACCGGAACGCCGCCCGGCGTTCCGGTCGTTGCCCGGGGTGTCCCCAGGCGTGCCTCACAAGGAGCGCTCAGCGCTCAGAACCGTCCCGCGCCCAGGTCCCTGGACACCGCGCGGGCGCAGTCGCGCACCGCCGCGATCAGCTCGGGAAGCAGCCGACCGTCCCGGCACAGCCGTTCCACGGCCCCGGTGATGCCGACCGCGCCCACGGGCATACGGCGCCGGTCGTGGATGGGTGCGGCGACCGACGCCACGCCCTCCCAGGTCTCCTCGACGTCGGCCGCGTACCCACGGGCGCGTGTCATGTCGAGAAGGTGTTCGAAGTCCTCCATGTCGCACACCGTGCGGTCCGTGAAGGGCTTCCGGTCGGCCTCCAGCGCCTCGCTGTGCGCCACCGGGTCGTAGGCCGACAACACCTTGCCGAGCGCCGTGGAGTGCAGCGGCTGCATGGCGCCGATCTCCAGCACCTGCCGGCTGTCGTCCGGCCGGAAGACGTGGTGCACGATCAGCACGCCCTGCTGGTGCAGGACCCCCAGGTACACGCTCTCCCCGCTGGAACGGGCCAGGTCGTCGGTCCACACCAGGGCGCGGGCCCGCAACTCGTGCACGTCCAGATAGGTGGTGCCCAGGCGCAGCAGCTCCGCGCCCAGCTGGTAGCGCCCGGAGGTGTCGTCCTGCTCCACGAAGCCCTCCTGCTGGAGGGTGCGCAGAATGCCGTGGGCCGTGCCCTTGGCGAGGCCGAGAGACGAGGCGATGTCCGACAGGCCGAGCCGTCGCTCGCCGCCCGCGAGCAGCCGCAGCATCGCGGCCGCCCGTTCGAGCGACTGGATGTTCCGTGCCATCGCCGTCCTGCCTCCGTCTTCCTCGACTGCCGCCGGGTGCTCGACAACACCGTTCGGCAATGCCGAACACTACCGGTCCATGCCGATCTCCCGCCAATGGTCGGACGGCACTTGTTACATCACACGTGGCCTGGCCGTGGGGTACCCGCCACCCGGCGTCCGCCTCGTGGACGCCGGTGCCCATCCAAGCCGACTCCCGGTTAGTCTGGCGCCGTGCGGCCTCCCGCCAGCCCGGGGACACCGCATAGCCGACAGCCGTCGCACCTAGGGAGCCCCTTCATGGCCTCGTTGCCACCGTCCCCTTCCGCCGACAGCCGGACCCGTGTGTCCGCGCTCCGAGAGGCGCTCGCCACACGTGTGGTGGTCGCCGACGGAGCCATGGGCACCATGCTCCAGGCCCAGGAACCCACCCTCGAGGACTTCCAGCAGCTCGAGGGCTGCAACGAGATCCTCAACCTCACCCGCCCCGACATCGTCCGCTCCGTCCACGAGGCGTACTTCGCCGTGGGTGTCGACTGCGTCGAGACCAACACCTTCGGGGCCAACCACGCGGCAATGGCGGAGTACGAGATCTCCGACCGCGTGTACGAGCTGTCCGAGGCCGGCGCTCGCATCGCCCGCGACGTGGCCGACGAGTTCTCCGCCGGGGACGGCCGCCGGCGCTGGGTCCTCGGTTCCATCGGCCCCGGCACCAAGCTGCCCACCCTCGGCCACATCGGCTACGCCACCCTCCGGGACGGCTTCCAGGCGAACGCGGAGGGCCTGCTGGCCGGCGGCGCCGATGCCCTGATCGTGGAGACCACGCAGGACCTCCTGCAGACCAAGGCGTCCGTCCTGGGCGCCCGGCGCGCCATGGAACGCCTCGGCCTCGACGTCCCGCTGCTGGTGTCCATGGCCTTCGAGACCACCGGCACCATGCTGCTCGGCTCCGAGATCGGCGCGGCCCTCACCGCGCTGGAGCCGCTCGGCATCGACATGATCGGCCTGAACTGCTCGACGGGTCCCGCCGAGATGAGCGAGCACCTGCGCCACCTGGCCCGGCACTCGCGCATCCCGCTGCTGTGCATGCCGAACGCCGGACTGCCCATCCTCACCAAGGACGGCGCCCACTTCCCGCTCGGCCCCGAGGGCCTTGCCGAGGCCCAGGAGAACTTCGTCCGGGACTACGGCCTGTCCCTGATCGGCGGCTGCTGCGGTACGACCCCCGAGCATCTGCGCCAGGTCGTCGAGCGGGTCCAGGGGCTGACCCCGGCCGCGCGCGAGCCGCGCCCCGAGCCCGGTGCGGCCTCCCTCTACCAGGCGGTGCCGTTCCGCCAGGACACCTCCTACCTGGCCATCGGCGAGCGCACCAACGCCAACGGCTCCAAGAAGTTCCGCGAGGCCATGCTGGAAGGCCGCTGGGACGACTGTGTGGAGATGGCCCGGGAGCAGATCCGCGAGGGCGCGCACATGCTGGATCTGTGCGTGGACTACGTCGGCCGCGACGGCGTCGCCGACATGGAGGAACTCGCCGGCCGCTTCGCCACCGCCTCCACCCTGCCGATCGTGCTGGACTCCACCGAGGTCGACGTCATCCAGGCGGGCCTGGAGAAGCTCGGCGGTCGCGCGGTGATCAACTCCGTGAACTACGAGGACGGCGACGGCCCCGACTCCCGTTTCGCGAAGGTCACCAAGCTCGCCCAGGAGCACGGCGCCGCGCTGATCGCGCTGACGATCGACGAGGAGGGCCAGGCCCGCACGCCGGAGAAGAAGGTCGAGATCGCCGAACGGCTGATCGCCGACCTGACCGGGAACTGGGGCATCCGCGAGGACGACATCCTCATCGACACCCTGACCTTCACCATCTGCACCGGTCAGGAGGAGTCCCGTAAGGACGGTATCGCCACCATCGAGGCGATCCGCGAGCTGAAGAAGCGCCACCCGGCCGTCCAGACCACCCTCGGCCTGTCCAACATCTCCTTCGGCCTGAACCCGGCCGCCCGCATCCTGCTGAACTCCGTCTTCCTGGACGAGTGCGTGAAGGCGGGCCTGGACTCGGCGATCGTGCACGCCTCCAAGATCCTGCCGATCGCCCGCTTCGACGAGGAGCAGGTCACCACGGCCCTGGACCTGATCTACGACCGCCGCCGCGAGGGCTACGACCCCCTGCAGAAGCTGATGCAGCTCTTCGAGGGCGCCACCGCGAAGTCGCTGAAGGCGGGCAAGGCCGAGGAACTGGCCGCGCTGCCGCTGGAGGAGCGCCTCAAGCGGCGCATCATCGACGGCGAGCGCAACGGCCTGGAGGCCGACCTCGACGAGGCGCTGAAGGACCGTCCGGCGCTCGACATCGTCAACGAGACGCTGCTGGACGGGATGAAGGTCGTCGGTGAGCTGTTCGGTTCCGGGCAGATGCAGCTGCCGTTCGTGCTGCAGTCGGCCGAGGTGATGAAGGCGGCCGTCGCCCATCTCGAGCCGCACATGGAGAAGTCGGAGGCCGAGGGCAAGGGCACGATCGTGCTGGCCACCGTGCGCGGCGACGTGCACGACATCGGCAAGAACCTGGTCGACATCATCCTGTCCAACAACGGCTACAACGTCGTCAACCTCGGCATCAAGCAGCCGGTCTCCGCGATCCTGGACGCGGCCGAGGAGCACCGGGCCGACGTCATCGGCATGTCCGGGCTGCTCGTGAAGTCCACGGTGATCATGAAGGAGAACCTGGAGGAGCTCAACCAGCGCGGCCTGGCCGCCCGCTTCCCGGTCATCCTCGGCGGCGCCGCCCTCACCCGCGCCTACGTCGAGCAGGACCTGCACGAGATCTACGAGGGCGAGGTCCGCTACGCCCGCGACGCCTTCGAGGGCCTGCGCCTGATGGACGCCCTGATCGGCGTCAAGCGCGGTGTGCCGGGCGCCAAGCTGCCCGAGCTGCGCCCGCGCCGGGTGCGGGCCACCACCGTCGAGGTCGAGGAACGTCCCGAGGAGGGGCACGTCCGCTCCGACGTCGCCACCGACAACCCGGTGCCGACCCCGCCGTTCTGGGACACCCGGATCGTCAAGGGCATCCAGCTCAAGGAGTACGCCAGCTGGCTCGACGAGGGCGCGCTGTTCAAGGGCCAGTGGGGCCTGAAGCAGGCCCGCACCGGCGAGGGGCCGTCGTACGAGGAACTGGTGGAGTCCGAGGGCCGCCCGCGGCTGCGCGGCCTGCTGGACCGGCTCCAGACGGAGAACCTGCTGGAAGCGGCGGTCGTCTACGGCTACTTCCCCTGCGTGTCCAAGGACGACGACCTGATCATCCTGGACGAGCGGGGCAACGAGCGCACCCGGTTCACCTTCCCGCGCCAGCGCCGCGGCCGCCGGCTGTGCCTGGCCGACTTCTTCCGCCCGGAGGAGTCCGGCGAGACCGACGTCGTCGGCCTCCAGGTCGTCACCGTCGGCTCGCGCATCGGCGAGGAGACCGCCAAGCTCTTCGAGGCCAACTCCTACCGGGACTACCTCGAACTGCACGGCCTGTCCGTCCAGTTGGCGGAGGCACTCGCCGAGTACTGGCACGCACGCGTCCGCGCCGAACTCGGCTTCGGCGGGGAGGACCCGGCCGACGTCGAGGACATGTTCGCCCTGAAGTACCGGGGCGCCCGCTTCTCCCTCGGCTACGGCGCCTGCCCCGACCTCGAGGACCGCGCCAAGATCGCGGACCTGCTCCGGCCGGAGCGGATCGGCGTCCACCTGTCCGAGGAGTTCCAGCTGCACCCCGAGCAGTCCACGGACGCGATCGTGATCCATCACCCGGAGGCGAAGTACTTCAACGCCCGCTGAGCCCCCCGGGCCTGGCCGCAGCCGCGGCGCCGTCGGCTTCACGGCACATCGACGGCCCTCCGGCCTGCGCGGGGGTGTTTGAAGGGGTACCCCCGCGCCCGAGTGATAAACGAGGCGTTTCCGCCGCCGGAGACGTACACTGGTCGGTCCACCAGGCCGGTTCCCTGTCCGGGAACCGGCCTGATCGTCCCTCAAGGAGGTGCGCCCGGATGACCAGCACGGTCCCCGCGCTCGGAACCCTTACCGCCGAAGGCTCCGCCCTGCAGGCGGTGCTCCTCGACATGGACGGCACCCTGGTGGACACCGAGGGATTCTGGTGGGACGTCGAGGTCGAGGTCTTCGCCTCCCTCGGTCACACCCTGGACGAGTCCTGGCGACACGTCGTGGTCGGCGGACCGATGACCCGCAGCGCCGGCTTCCTCATCGAGGCCACCGGCGCCGACATCACCCTCGCCGAACTCACCGTGCTGCTCAACGAGGGCTTCGAGGACCGCATCGGCCGGGCCCTGCCGCTGATGCCGGGCGCCGCCCGCCTGCTCGCCGAACTCCACGAGCACGGCATCCCCACCGCCCTGGTCTCCGCCTCCCACCGGCGCATCATCGACCGTGTGCTGAGCATCCTCGGCGCCCACCACTTCGCCCTGTCCATCGCAGGCGACGAGGTCTCGCGCACCAAACCCTTTCCCGACCCCTACCTGCTCGCCGCGGCGGGGCTCGGGGCCCGGCCGGACAGATGCGCGGTGGTCGAGGACACCGCGACCGGTGTCGCCGCCGCCGAGGCCGCCGGCTGCCGCGTCGTCGCCGTACCCTCCGTCGCCCCCATCAGCCCGGCCGCCGGACGCACCGTGGTGACCTCTCTGGAACAGGTCGACCTGCCATTTCTGCGCGGCCTGATGACGGAAATGCTCTAGCCGTTCACCCAGCGTGAAAAGTCCATTGGCCCGGCTGGACAAATTTCCGAGGAAGTACACCCAAGTGGAATTCACGGCGGACCACCCGGCCGAATTCCACTGACTCGCCGCACAGTTGGAAGTGTGACGTTCCCCACCCCGACAGCCCTCGACATCCTGGGTCAAGTGTGCTGAACGGCCCCGTTCGGCCCGGAATGAAGGGTCTTTGTGTCCCGATTGATGGGATGCTGCACTAATCCTGCCGCTGTCGGGTTTTCGGTGCGTCCACACCCGGTTCCACTGCGTGATGGGGGCTCAACTCACGGGGCCGTGAACCCTCCTGCGGGCGCGGACTAATCTCATCGCGAGAACATCGCCGCAACCCCCCGTGATCCGCCGCACCACCCATGCATGCCGGATACACGGACCCGAACAGCTCTGGAGAAACTCCCGCATGAACCGCAAGACTTTGGTGCTGCCGGCGGTGGCCGGCCTGCTCACCCCGGTTCTCGCCGCGTGTGGCGGATCCGGCAGCGGGAGCAAGAGCGGTGACGCCATCGTCGTCGGCACCACGGACCGGTTCACCACCACCAGCGACGCCCCGGCGCCCCTCGACCCCGCCTACGCCTACGACGTCGGCACCTGGAACATCCTGCGCCAGACGGTGCAGACCCTGATGGCCCAGCCCAAGGGCGAGGGCGACCCCGTCCCGGACGCCGCCGAGAGCTGCTCCTTCACCGACAGCGGCAGCGAGCGCTACGCCTGCAAGCTCCGCGACGGCCTGAAGTTCGCCAGCGGCGACCCGGTGACCGCCCAGGACGTCAAGTACTCCATCGAGCGCGCCCTGCGCATCAAGTCCAGCAGCGGTGTCGCCTCCCTGCTGAACACCATCGACACCATCGAGACGCAGGGCGACCGCGAGGTCGTCTTCCACCTCAAGACCGCCGACGCCACCTTCCCGTACAAGCTGTCCACCCCGGTCGCGGGCATCATCAACCCGAAGGACTACCAGAAGGACAAGCTGCGCGACGGCTTCGAGGTCGACGGCTCGGGCCCCTACACCCTGCAGGCCGACGTCAGCGGCAACGCGATGTCCGTCGCCACCTTCACCAAGAACCCCAACTACAAGGGCGCCGTGAAGGTGAACAACGACAAGGTCGAACTGCGCTCCTTCGCCGACGCCGACGCCATGAGCGCCGCCATCGACAAGGGTGACATCGACGTCATGACTCGCACCATGTCGCCCGACCAGATCCAGAAGCTGGACGCCGGCAGCGACAAGAACGCCGACCTGGTCGACATGCCGGGCCTGGAGATCCGCTACCTCGCCTTCGACACCAACGCGTCCAGCGTGAAGTCCAAGGCCGTACGCCAGGCCATGGCCCAGCTCATCGACCGCGCGGAACTGGTCTCCAAGGTCTACGGCACCCAGGCCGAGCCGCTGTACTCGCTCGTCCCCGCCACCGTCACCGGCCACTCCAACTCGTTCTTCAACAAGTACGGCAACCCCAGCGTCGCCAAGGCCAAGGACCTGCTGACCAAGGCCGGCATCACCACCCCGGTCAAGCTGACCCTGCACTACACCACCGACCACTACGGCTCCGCCACCAAGAAGGAGTTCGAGGTCCTGCAGCAGCAGCTCAACGACAGCGGCCTGTTCAACGCGTCCATCCAGGGCCACCCCTGGGAGACCTTCCGCCCCGCCGAGCAGAAGGGTCAGTACGACGTCTACGGCATGGGCTGGTTCCCCGACTTCCCCGACGCCGACAACTTCCTCGCGCCCTTCCTCGACAAGGACAACTTCCTCGGCTCGCCGTACTCCAACAGCACCATCCAGCGCACCCTGATCCCGGAGTCCCGCCGCGAGGCCGACCGGCTCAACGCCGCCAAGAGCCTGACGGCGATCCAGGACATCGTCGCCGACGACGTTCCGATCCTGCCGCTGTGGCAGGGCAAGCAGTACGTCGCCGCACGGACCGACGTCACGGGCGTCGCCTACGCCCTCAACTCCTCGTCTACGCTCCAGCTGTGGGAGCTCGGCCGCGGTGTGAGCGGCTGACGGCTCTCTCGTCCGGGGACCAGGGACGGCTGCCCCGGACATCCCGAGGGCCAGGACGGCGGCCCCGGGTGACGAACCGACGACAAGGCACATTTCAAGTGAACATGCGCAACCAGTGGCCAGTCCTGCCCGTCGTGGCGGGGCTGGCCTCCGGCCTTTTGACCGGCTGCGGCTCGCAGAGCGGCGATTCCGGGGGCACCGGCTCCTCCGTGGTGATGGGGATGTCCGACGACGTCCTCGCCACGGACCCGGCCTCCGGCTACGACCCCGGCTCCTGGCTGTTGTTCGACAACGTCTTCCAGTCCCTGCTCAGCTTCCCCAAGGGCCAGACCGAACCCCAGCCGGAACTCGCGAAGGAATGCACCTTCACCGACTCCCGCGCCACGGTCTACCGGTGCACCCTCAAGAACGGCCTGAAGTTCAGCAACGGTGACGCCCTCACCTCGAAGGACGTGAAGTTCTCCTTCGACCGCACGCTGAAGATCAACGACCCGTCCGGGCCCGCGGTCATGTTTCCGATGCTCGCCGGCATCGACACCCCGGACGCCAGGACGGTCGTCTTCCACCTGAAGACCTCCGACGCCACCTTCCCCAGCAAGATCGCCTCCGGCGCCGGCTCCATCGTCGACCACCTCCAGTACGACGCGAACGGCCTGCGCACCGACCACAAGGCCATCGGCTCCGGCCCCTACAAGCTGGACTCCTTCGACAACGACCACGCGGTGTTCTCCGTCAACGGCAACTACCAGGGCACCGCCAAGGTCAAGAACTCCGGCGTCACCCTGAAGTTCTTCCACGGCGACCGCGCCGCCCTGAAGAAGGCCCTCCTCGACGGCAACGTCGACATCGCCTACCGCGGCCTGTCCGCCTCCGACGTCGCCGGCCTCGACCAGCAGCAGGGCAAGGGCGTCGACGTCATCGAAGGAAGCAGCGCCGAAGTCCAGCACCTGGTCTTCAACATGAAGGACCCGGTCGCGGGCAACCTCGGCGTCCGCAAGGCCATGGCCTACCTCATCGACCGCGACGCCCTCATCAAGAACGTCTACCAGGGCACCGCCACCCCGCTGTACTCGATCATCCCGGCGGGCATCGTCGGCCACAACACGGCCTTCTTCGACACCTACGGCGCCCGCCCCTCCCAGGCCAAGGCCGCCGCCGCACTGCGCGCCGCCGGCATCAACGGCAAGGTCAAGCTCACCCTGTGGTCCACGCCGTCGCGCTACGGCCCCGCCACCGACGAGGAGCTGAAGGCCATCGCCGGCCAGCTCAACGCCAGCGGCCTGTTCCAGGCCGACGTCAAGTCGGTCGCCTTCGACCAGTACGAGAAGGACATCGAGGCCGGCAAGTACGGCGTCTACGTCAAGGGCTGGGTACCGGACTACCCCGACGCCGACAACTTCACCGCACCCTTCTTCGGCAAGGGCAACGTGCTGGACAACAACTACAGCAACCGCACCATCACCGGCACCCTCATCCCCGACACCGCCGCGCAGAGCGACCGGGCCGCCACCGACAAGGACTTCGGCCGGCTGCAGAACATCGTCGCCACCGAACTGCCCCTCCTGCCCGTCTGGCAGGGCAAGCAGTACGCGGTCGCCCGCGACGGCGTCTACGGCCTGGAGTACTGCCTGGACGCCTCCACGGTGTTCCGGTTCTGGGAACTCAGCAAGAGCTGACGCCCGTTGACACCGAGGGCGCCCGTCTCCACGCGGGAGGGGCGCCCTTCGCCGTCGTACCGGACGTGAACGCGCTCACTGCGCGCCGGGACGCACCAGACCGCTCTCGTACGCGTACACCGCCGCCTGCACCCGGTCCCGCAGACCCAGCTTGGTCAGCACATGCCCCACATGCGTCTTCACCGTGGTCTCACTGACGAACAGGTCCGCGGCGATCTCCGCGTTCGACAGACCGCGCGCCACCAGCTTCAGCACCTCCACCTCACGGTCGGTGAGAGTGTTCAGCGTGTCCGGCACCGGCTCCTCACCGGAGGGCAGATGCGTGGCGTACTTGTCCAGCAGCCGGCGCGTGATACTCGGCGCCAGCATCGCCTCACCCGCCGCCACCACACGGATCGCCTGCACCAGCTCGTTCGCGGGCGCGTCCTTCAGCAGAAAACCGCTCGCCCCGGCCCGCAGCGCCTCCACCACGTACTCGTCCAGATCGAACGTGGTCAGCACCAGCACCTTCGCCGGACCGGACCGGTCCGGCCCGGTGATCTGCCGGGTCGCCTCCACCCCGTCCATCCGCGGCATACGGATGTCCATCAGGACCACGTCCGGCTGCAGAGCCCGCACCTGATCGAGGGCCTGCAGACCGTCACCGGCCTCGCCCACGACCGCGATGTCCTGCTCGGCCTCCAGGATCATCCGGAAACCCGTACGCAGCAGGGGCTGGTCGTCGACCAGTAGGACACGGATGGCCACGTGACACTCCTTCGCTAGTCCGGGCCCATTCTGCCCTGCGACACGCTCCCGGACTCACGCGCCCTCACCGGCAACGGATACGGCGGGGGAGTGCCGCCGAACTCCGGGCAGTGCGCCTGGTGGTCGCACCAACCGCACAGCTTCGTCGGACGCGGCCGCCACTCCCCGGTCTCCGTGGCCTGCCTGATGGCGTCCCACAGCGCGTGCAGCTTGCGCTCCACCCGCTCCAGATCGGCGAGAACCGGGTCGTACGTCAGCACATCCCCGCTGCCCAGATACACCAGCTGCAGCCGCCGCGGCACGACCCCCTTCAGCCGCCACACCACCAGGGCGTAGAACTTCATCTGGAACAGCGCGCCCTCGGAGTACTCCGGCCGCGGCGCCTTCCCCGTCTTGTAGTCGACGATCCGCACCTCACCGGTCGGCGCCACATCCACCCGGTCGATGATCCCGCGCAGCCGCAGCCCCGACTCCAGCTCGGTCTCCACGAACAGCTCCCGCTCGGCCGGCTCCAACCGCGTCGGATCCTCCAGCGTGAACCAGCGCTCGACCAGCCGCTCCGCCTCCTGAAGCCACCCCGCCAGCTGCTCCCCGTCCGGATCGTCCGCGAACAGCTCCACCAGCTCCGGCCTGCTCTCCCGCAGCCGGTCCCACTGGCCCGGGATCAACGACTTGGCCCTGGGCGCGGTCCGCTCCGCCGCGGGCGCGTCGAACAGCCGCTCCAGCACCGCGTGCACCAGCGTGCCCCGGGTCGCCGCCGCGCTCGGCTTCTCCGGCAGCCGGTCGATCACCCGGAACCGGTACAGCAGCGGACACTGCATGAAATCGCCCGCCCGGGACGGGGACAGCGAGGTGGGCGCCATGGCCAGACGCTCGGCACCGGCCTCCGGCGGAGCCGGCACGGCCGAGTCCGGCTCCGAGGCCTCCACAGCTGTCGACGGCCCCGGCACCGAAGCCGCCATGGGCGTCGGTTGCGGCGCCCCGGCCGGATCCGTCTGCTCGGCACCGCCCGACAGGGCTCCCGCGTCCTCGATGCTGCTGTCCATGTCCACAGACCTTACGGCCCACCACTGACAGTGACCCAGCCGCCGCCCGCCCGGCCGCGCGTCCGCGCGGCAAACTCAAGGGGTGCCGGGGCGAAACGCGTCACCAAGGCCGCATACCATCGACCACAGACCCTTCCGTCCGGCAGGTACGGAAGACGCTTCGAACGAGGGGACACCGTGGACGTGAGCGGCGGGAGCGGGCAGCCGCGGTCCGGCAAAGACAAGCCGGCCGAGCACCCCGCAGGTCCAACGGCCCCGACGACCGACCCCGCCGGCCATGCGGGCCCGGAACCCGAGCCCACCCCACGACCTGCCCAGGCCGACGCGGACACCACCGCCAACCCGGAGGGCACGGACAGCACCGGCACCGGTTCGGATGCCACTGTGCCTTCGGGGCATACGCCCGACGCCGACGCCGACGGCGCCTCGGACACCGAGAGGACCGACGGCGGCCCGGCCGACACCGGCACCCCGCACGACACCCGCCCCGAGCAGCACCGGACCCTCGCCCACTCCGGAATCGCCAAGGGCGAGCCGCCCCAGCCACGGCCCAAAGAGCCCGGTGGCGGCATCCTCATGGGCCGCCCCTTCGGCGTACCGGTGTACGTCGCACCGAGCTGGTTCCTCGTCGCCGCACTCATCACCTGGGTCTTCGGCGGCCAGCTCGACCGCGTACTGCCCGAGCTCGGCGCCGCCCGCTACCTGGTCTCCCTGTTCTTCGCCGTCGCCTTCTACGCCTCCGTACTCGTCCACGAGCTCGCCCACACCGTCGCGGCGATCCGCTTCAAACTCCCGGTCCGCCGCATCCAGCTGCAGTTCTTCGGCGGCGTCTCCGAGATCGAGAAGGAGGCCGAGACCCCGGGCCGCGAGTTCGTCCTGGCCTTCGTCGGCCCACTGCTCTCGCTCGTCCTCGCCGGCCTGTTCTACCTCGCCATGAAGCCCGTCGAACCCGGCACGGTACCCGGCGTCCTGCTGGCCGGCCTGATGATCTCCAACCTCATCGTGGCGATCTTCAACCTCCTCCCCGGCCTGCCCCTCGACGGCGGCCGCATGCTCCGCGCCGTCGTCTGGGCCATCACCGGCAAACCCATGAGCGGCACCGTCGCCGCCGCCTGGGTCGGCCGCGCCCTCGCCGTCGCCGTCCTGATCGGCCTGCCGCTGCTCAACCAGTCCGGAGTCCTCGGCGGCAACACCGAGGACACCGGCGGCATGGACACCGTCACCGACGCCCTGCTCGCCGCCATCCTCGCCGCCATCATCTGGACCGGCGCCGGCAACAGCCTGCGGATGGCCCGCCTGCGCGAACACCTCCCCGAACTGCGCGCCCGCACCCTCACCCGGCGCGCCGTACCCGTCGAGACCCACACCCCGCTGTCGGAAGCGCTGCGCCGCGCCAACGCCGCCGGCGCCCGCGCCCTCGTCGTCGTCGACGCCCACGGCAACCCCATCTCCCTGGTCCGCGAGTCCGCCATCGTCGGCGTACCCGAACACCGCCGCCCCTGGGTCGCCGTCAGCGGCCTCGCCCAGGAGCTCACCGACGGCATGCGAGTCTCCGCCGAGCTCGCCGGAGAAGAACTCCTCGACGTCCTGCGCGCCACCCCCGCCACCGAATACCTGGTGGTCGAGGAGACCGGCGAGATCTACGGCGTCCTGTCCGCCGCCGATGTGGAACGAGCCTTCGTCAAGGCGATGGCACGCCCCGCCTCATAACGCCCCGCGCCCGAGCGCCGCCCCGAAAGGCACGCGCCCCGGCCCCACCCCCTTCCGTCGGCCAAACCCCCGGACCGGAACCGGTACGCTGGTCACATGTCCGAACCGACCGGTGCCGCCCGCAGGCGCGGGCCCTTCAAGGTCGGGGACCAGGTACAGCTGACCGACCCCAAGGGCCGCCACTACACGTTCACGCTCGAAGCCGGAAAGAACTTCCACACCCACAAGGGTTCCTTCCCGCACGACGAACTGATCGGCGCTCCCGAGGGCAGCGTTGTCCGCACCACCGGCAACGTCGCCTACCTCGCGCTGCGCCCCCTGCTCCCCGACTACGTCCTGTCCATGCCCCGCGGGGCAGCAGTCGTCTACCCCAAGGACGCGGGGCAGATCCTCGCCTTCGCCGACATCTTCCCCGGCGCACGCGTCGTCGAGGCCGGCGTCGGCTCCGGCTCGCTCAGCAGCTTCCTGCTGCGCGCCATCGGCGACCAGGGCATGCTGCACTCCTACGAGCGCCGCGAGGACTTCGCCGAGATCGCCCAGCAGAACGTGGAACGCTACTTCGGCGGCCCCCACCCCGCCTGGCAGCTCACCGTCGGCGACCTCCAGGACAACCTGTCCGACACCGACGTCGACCGCGTCATCCTCGACATGCTCGCCCCCTGGGAATGCCTCGAGGCCGTCTCCAAGGCACTCGTCCCCGGCGGCATCCTCTGCTGCTACGTGGCCACCACCACCCAGCTCGCCCGGACCGTGGAGTCCATCCGGGAGATCGGCTGCTTCAACGAGCCGACCGCCTGGGAAACCATGATCCGCAACTGGCACATCGAAGGCCTCGCCGTCCGCCCCGACCACCGCATGATCGGCCACACCGGCTTCCTGCTCACCGCCCGCCGCCTCGCCGACGGCGTCGAGCCCCCCATGCGCCGCCGCCGCCCCGCCAAGGGCGCCTACGGCGAGGACTACGCCGGACCCAACGCCGACGGCGGCCCCGGCCGCTGACCGACCTCCCACACAGCACAACGCAAGGGCGCCGTGGCGCAGTTCCCGCACACCGACGGGAACTGCGGCACGGCGCCCGTTCGTTGACAGGGCACCAGGGACCCACCCGCACAACGCGAACGCCCACCACGCGCGCGGGCCGCCGCCTTCGGCGATCCCCGACCCCGCCGTTCCCCAGCACTGTGACGTGTGGCACCATGCTGGCCACCCCACCGGCACAGCCCTCACAGGAGACACTCCTAGTGCAGCAATCCGCCGTTCCGGAGCTCGCTCACGCCCAGACCCGACCCATCCACTGGGTCGCCACCGCCACGGCCGTCGCCGGCGTCGTCGCCCTCTCCTCCGTCGTACAACCCGGATCGGCCACGGCCGCCCAGACCCACACCGACACACGCGGCACGTCCGTCCCCGCCGCCATTGCACCGCCCAGCACCACCGGCGTCACCTTCCCCCTGCAATGCGGACCCGTCAAAGCCGTCGTCGCCAGGAAAACCACCGGAGACCTCGACGGCGACGGCAGACCCGAAACAGCCGCCGTGGTCCACTGCGACTCCGCCATGGGCACACCGCCCGACGGGGTCTACGTCCTCACCCGCTCCCCGGACAGCGACCAACCACGCATCGTCGCCACCCTCGTCGACCCCAAGGACCGGCTCACCGTCACCGACTTCTCGATACGCGCGGGCACCGTCACCGCCACCCTGCTCGGCTACTCCTCCGACGCCGTCCCCAACTGCTGCCCCGACGTCAGAACCCCGGCCAAGTGGCACTGGAACGGCACCGCGTTCATCCGCTCCACCCCCACCGACACCCACGGCGTCTGACACACGGCCCGGCTCGGACTCACTCCGCGTCGGGCCCGTACACCTCGACCCTGTCCGAAACCCGGCGCACATGAATGCACTCACCGGGACACTCCCGCGCCGAGTCCACCACATCCACCAGCAGCGGCAACGGCACCGGCGCCGCCGCACCCACCGCCTGCAACAGCTCCGCGTCCGCACCCTTCACATAGGCCAGCCCGTCGATGTCCAGCTCGAACACCTCAGGCGCGTACTGGGCGCAGATCCCGTCACCGGTACACAGATCCTGATCGATCCAGACCTCCAGCGCCTCCCCGCCCAGGGCCTCCTGCTGCACGGTCACCTCTCCTGCCGTCGATACACCGGGCGGAACCGGCACCACGAGGGCCAGCCGGGTCCGCACCAGCGGCTGTTGAACACCCTCGACCCTACCTCCGCCCCCGTTCCGGCCACCCTCCACCGCCACCGGGTTTCCACCCCCGCCCCCTCGGGTACCAGCGCTCGATCAGGACAGAGACACCTCCGGCATGACACCCGCCACATCAAGCCAGGCCGGCCGTGACACCCTCCGCCCGAACCGTCGCTCAGCGTGATGAAACACGGCGGAGCCCCGCAGGCTGCCCACCTCCGGGCCCATCAGCCCGGACCGGACAACTCCGGCCACTCCCGAAGGGTTTTGACCACCCGATGCCCGGAACAAGCCGCTTCCGCATCACGTTGAGTGGGTATCCCCTCCGTGCGAGGGAGAGCGCAACGGGTGACCGACGACACACCTTGACAGTCTTGGTGATCTAGGGGTTTCAATCGACACCCACCCAGGTAGGGTCTGGAAGCGTCCAGCTCCCCTTGGAGGAGGTGAGGACCGTGGCAGCCCACGACGACGACATGAACCGCGGCATCCGCCCGGGACGAGGGTCCGAAGACCCGGCCGGGCAGATCGCCTACCTTGAGCAGGAGATCGCCGTCCTGCGACGCAAGCTCGCCGACTCTCCGCGACACACGAGGATTCTCGAAGAGCGGATCGTCGAGCTGCAGACGAACCTGGCCGGCGTGTCCGCCCAGAACGAACGGCTGGCCAACACCCTCCGCGAGGCCCGCGACCAGATCGTGGCCCTCAAGGAAGAGGTCGACCGGCTCGCCCAGCCGCCCGCCGGCTTCGGCGTCTTCCTGCAGGCCAACGAGGACGGCACCGCCGACATCTTCACCGGAGGCCGCAAACTCCGCGTGAACGTCAGCCCCAGCGTCGACCTCGACGACCTCAGGCGCGGCCAGGAAGTCATGCTCAACGAAGCGCTCAACGTGGTCGAAGCCATGGAGTACGAGCGCGTCGGTGACATCGTCACCCTCAAGGAAATCCTCGAGGACGGCGAGCGCGCCCTCGTACTGGGCCACACCGACGAGGAACGGGTGGTACGGCTCGCCGAGCCGCTGCTGGACGTCACCATCCGCGCCGGCGACGCCCTCCTGCTCGAACCCCGCTCCGGCTACGTCTACGAGGTCGTGCCCAAGAGCGAGGTCGAGGAACTCGTCCTCGAAGAGGTCCCCGACATCGGCTACGAGCAGATCGGCGGCCTCGGCAACCAGATCGAAGCCATCCGCGACGCGGTCGAGCTGCCCTACCTCTACCCCGACCTGTTCAAGGAGCACGAGCTGCGCCCACCCAAGGGCGTCCTGCTCTACGGCCCCCCCGGCTGCGGCAAGACACTCATCGCCAAGGCCGTGGCCAACTCGCTCGCCAAGAAGGTCGCCGAGGTCACCGGCCAGGCCGCCGGCAAGAGCTTCTTCCTCAACATCAAGGGCCCCGAGCTCCTCAACAAGTACGTCGGCGAGACCGAGCGGCAGATCCGCCTCGTCTTCCAGCGAGCCCGCGAGAAGGCCAGCGAGGGCACCCCCGTCATCGTCTTCTTCGACGAGATGGAATCCCTCTTCCGCACCCGAGGCTCCGGCGTCAGCTCCGACGTGGAAAACACCATCGTCCCCCAGCTGCTCGCCGAGATCGACGGCGTGGAAGGCCTGGAGAACGTGGTCGTCATCGGCGCCTCCAACCGCGAGGACATGATCGACCCCGCCATCCTGCGCCCCGGCCGCCTCGACGTGAAGATCAAGATCGAGCGCCCCGACGCCGAAGCCGCCAAGGACATCTTCGGCAAATACCTCACCGAACGCCTCCCGCTGCACGCCGACGACCTCGGCGAACACGGCGGCGACAAGGCCACCACCGTCCAGAGCATGATCCAGACGGCGGTCGAGCAGATGTACGCCGAATCCGAGGAAAACCGCTTCCTGGAAGTCACCTACGCCAACGGCGACAAGGAAGTCCTCTACTTCAAGGACTTCAACTCCGGCGCCATGATCGAAAACATCGTCGGCCGCGCCAAGAAAATGGCGATCAAGGACTTCCTCGAAAAGAACCAGAAGGGCCTCCGCGTCTCCCACCTCCTCCAGGCCTGCGTGGACGAGTTCAAGGAGAACGAAGACCTCCCCAACACCACCAACCCCGACGACTGGGCCCGCATCTCCGGAAAGAAGGGCGAACGGATCGTCTACATCCGCACCCTCATCACCGGAAAGCAGGGCGCAGACACCGGACGCTCCATCGACACGGTGGCGAACACCGGTCAGTACCTGTAACAGCAGGGCGGCTGCGGGTGCCCTCACCGGGGGGTACCCGCAGCCCTCGCGTTTTTCAGGCCACGACCGGAGCAGCCAATGACGCAAATGATCTCCCCACCAGTGCAAAGGCGTTCTAGGCTCGTTCCTACCGCCGAGTCGCGCAGTGCGGGGACGGGCACCGCACACGCACCGGAGCGCCAGCGGTACGTGAGCGGCGCCCACGACCGAGGGTGCCGCCGGGCAAGGAGGGCCGCATGACCGTACGGCGAGTAATGGGCATCGAGACGGAGTACGGAATCTCCGTCCCCGGCCACCCCAACGCCAATGCCATGCTCACCTCGTCCCAGATCGTCAACGCCTACGCGGCCGCGATGCACCGGGCCCGCCGGGCCCGCTGGGACTTCGAGGAAGAGAACCCGCTACGCGACGCACGAGGCTTCGACCTCGCCCGGGAGGCCGCCGACGCCAGCCAGCTCACCGACGAGGACATCGGCCTCGCCAACGTCATCCTCACCAACGGCGCACGACTCTACGTCGACCACGCCCACCCCGAATACAGTGCCCCCGAGGTCACCAACCCCCGCGACGCCGTCCTCTGGGACAAGGCCGGCGAACGCATCATGGCCGAAGCCGCCGAACGAGCCGCCCAGCTCCCCGGCGCCCAGCCCATCCACCTCTACAAGAACAACACCGACAACAAGGGCGCCAGCTACGGCACGCACGAGAACTACCTGATGAAGCGGGAAACCCCCTTCTCCGACATCGTGCGCCACCTCACCCCCTTCTTCGTCTCCCGCCAGGTCTTCGCCGGCGCCGGCCGCGTCGGCATCGGCCAGGACGGCCACGAACACGGCTTCCAGATCAGCCAGCGCGCCGACTACTTCGAAGTCGAGGTCGGCCTGGAGACGACCCTGAAGCGGCCCATCATCAACACGCGGGACGAGCCGCACGCCGACGCGGAAAAGTACCGCCGCCTCCACGTGATCATCGGCGACGCCAACCTCTCCGAGATCTCCACCTACCTCAAACTGGGCACGACCTCCCTGGTCCTGTCCATGATCGAGGACGCCTTCATCGCGGTGGACCTCGCCGTCGACCAGCCGGTACGGACGTTGCACCAGGTCTCGCACGACCCGTCCCTGAAGCGCCTGATCACGTTGCGTAGCGGTCGGACCCTCACAGCCGTCCAGCTCCAGATGGAGTACTACGAGCTGTCCCGCAAATACGTGGAGGAGCGCTACGGGGCCGACGCCGACGACCAGACCAAAGACATCCTGACCCGCTGGGAAGACACCCTCACCCGGTTGGAGAACGACCCGATGAGCCTGGCGGGCGAGCTGGACTGGGTCGCCAAGCGGGAGCTGATGGAAGGCTACCGCCGCCGCGACAACCTCGACTGGGACGCCGCACGCCTCCACCTCGTCGACCTCCAGTACGCCGACGTACGCGCCGAGAAAGGCCTCTACAACCGGCTCGCGGCCCGTGGCCGCATCAAGCGCCTCCTGGACGAGACGGACGTCGAGCAGGCCATGAGGAAGCCGCCGGAGGACACGCGGGCGTACTTCCGCGGCCGCTGCCTGGAGCAGTACGCCGACGACGTCGCCGCGGCGAGCTGGGACTCGGTCATCTTCGACCTCCCCGGCCGGGACTCCCTCCAGCGCGTTCCAACCCTGGAACCGCTACGCGGAACGCGAAATCACGTCAAGGAACTGCTGGACCGCTGCCGCACCGCAGAAGACCTGGTCAGGGTCCTGTCAGGCGGGTGAGCGGGCCAGGGGGGTACTCGGTGCGGCCCGGGCGGACAGGGTGGAAACCCCTACCGCCCGGGAATCATCGGGGTGGCCCCCGTACGTTGGAGAAACTGCGGGGCCGATGTCGGACCCGGCTTGTAGGGTCTGATCATCACCGATCGGCAGGCGAACTGAGCGGGGTGAGGGTTATGGCAACCAAGGACACCGGCGGCGGTCAGCAGAAGGCCACGCGGGCTACCGAAGAGGTCGAGGAGCAGGCGCAGGACGCGCAGGCTTCGGAGGACCTCAAGGAGCGGCACGAGAAGCTGAGCGACGACGTGGACTCCGTCCTGGACGAAATCGATGACGTACTCGAGGAAAACGCCGAGGATTTCGTGCGCTCCTTCGTGCAAAAAGGTGGAGAGTAAAGGCGAATCGGTCACGATGCCTTCGAAGTAAAGGCGGCGGGGGTCGGGTGGCAGAGGAGCCGGACGCGAAGGAGTGCGGGAAATGCGGGCGGGAGCTGCCTCTTGCCGCCTTCGCGCGCGACAGGAATCGATGCGACGGCCTCCAGGTGTACTGCCGGGAGTGCGTGGCGGAGTACAGCGCCGCGCACTACCGGCATCGCCGGGAGGCCATGGGGAAGCCGGTCCGGGAGAAGGTGGATGTCCCGGTCGGGCACAAGCTCTGTCGGAGCTGTGGCCAGGTGAAGCCGCACAGCGAATGGCATCGCAACGCGACCGCTTCCGATGGTCTGTCGACGCGCTGTAAGGCGTGCCGGGCTGCGCTCGGACGAGAGGACCATCTGAGGCGCGAGTACGGCCTCACCAAAGCCGAACGCGACGAGTTGATCGCCTCCCAAGGCGGCGTCTGCTGCATATGTCTTGCGGCTCCGCCCGCACATGTGGATCACTGCCATGAGACGGGTAGGGTCCGTGGCGTACTGTGCTTCAGCTGCAACGCCGCGCTGGGGCAGTTCAAGGATCAGCCCGAGGCCATAAGGCGGGCTGCTGCATACGTGGAAGGAAACGCGTGGAAGCCAACACTCGTAGCACCGGGCGTCTACCAGCTGCCTTCCTGACGCCAGGGTCCTCCTCCTTCATGGACTTCCTGTCCGAGCACCAGCCCGAGATGCTGCCGGGCAACCGGCAGCTGCCGCCCACGCAGGGCGTGATCGAGGCGCCCCACGGCACCACCATCGTGGCCGTGACCTTCCCGGGGGGCGTGGTGCTGGCCGGTGACCGTCGCGCCACCATGGGCAACATCATCGCTCAGCGGGACATCGAGAAGGTGTTCCCGGCGGACGAGTACTCGGCCGTGGGTATCGCCGGCACCGCCGGTCTTGCCGTGGAGATGGTCAAGCTCTTCCAGCTGGAGCTGGAGCACTTCGAGAAGGTCGAGGGTGCGCAGCTGTCGCTGGAGGGCAAGGCGAACCGGTTGTCGACGATGATCCGGTCGAATCTCGGTATGGCGATGCAGGGTCTGGCGGTCGTGCCGCTGTTCGCGGGGTATGACGTGGACCGGGAGAAGGGGCGGATCTTCTCCTATGACGTCACGGGTGGCCGCAGCGAGGAGCATAATTTCGCAGCCACCGGCTCCGGCTCGATCTTCGCGCGTGGCGCGATGAAGAAGTTGTTCCGTGACGACCTGACCGAGGAGCAGGCGACCACGCTGGTGGTGCAGGCTCTCTACGACGCGGCTGACGACGACTCGGCGACCGGTGGTCCCGATGTCGCCCGCCGGATCTACCCGATCATCACCGTGATCACCGAGGACGGTTTCCGCCGGCTGACGGAGGAGGAGTCCTCCGAGCTCGCTCGTGCGGTGCTGCAGAGGCGCCTGGAGGAGCCGGACGGCCCGAAGGCCGCCCTGCTCTGAGTGCGGGCCCCGGTTCTTATCAAGGTGATCCAGTGACCATGACAGAAAGGGACGGATAACCGGTGTCGACGCCGTTCTATGTCTCACCCCAGCAGGCCATGGCCGATCGGGCGGAGTATGCCCGCAAGGGCATCGCCCGTGGCCGTAGCCTGGTCGTGCTGCAGTATGCCGACGGCATTGTGTTCGTCGGCGAGAACCCGTCCCGTGCGCTGCACAAGTTCAGCGAGATCTATGACCGGATCGGTTTTGCGGCCGCCGGTAAGTACAACGAGTACGAGAACCTGCGCATCGGTGGTGTCCGTTACGCCGACCTGCGGGGTTACACCTATGACCGTGATGATGTGACCGCTCGTGGTCTGGCGAACGTCTATGCCCAGACGCTCGGCACGATCTTCTCGTCGGCTGCCGAGAAGCCGTACGAGGTGGAGCTGGTCGTGGCGGAGGTGGGGGAGACCCCGGAGGGTGATCAGATCTATCGGTTGCCGCATGACGGGTCGATCGTGGACGAGCACGGTTCGGTCGCGGTGGGCGGCAACGCCGAGCAGATCAGCAGTTTCCTGGACCAGCGTCACCGTGACGGCATGTCGCTGGCGGAGGCTCTGAAGCTGGCGGTGCAGGCCTTGTCCCGTGACACCAATGGCAGCGAGCGGGAGATTCCCGCGGAGCGGCTGGAGGTGGCGGTGCTGGATCGTACGCGTCCGCAGAAGCGCAAGTTCAAGCGGATCGTCGGTCGTCAGCTGTCGCGTCTGCTGGCGGCGGACGGTGCGGCCACCGAGGCGGAGAGCTCGGAGGAGGAGGACGGCTCCGAGGAGGAGTGATCCGTCGCCCCGTTTGCCTGTTCCTGTGTGCCCCGGCCGTTGTCCTGGCCGGGGCACACGGCGTTCCGGTGGGTCACCGGGGCGGCTGGGCGGCGCGTGGTGGGGCCGTGGAGCCGCGTACGACAAGGTGGACCGGGATGTCTCCGCTGTCGGGCTTGCGGCCTTCCAGGACGGCGAGGAGGGCGTGCATGCCGCGTTCGCCGAAGAGCTCGGCGTCGAGTCGTACGGTGGTCAGTTCGGGGTCGATGGCGGTGGCGAGGCCGAGGTCGTCGACGCCGGTGACGGAGACGTCGTCGGGGATGCGCAGGCCGAGGCGGCGCAGGGCCTTGTAGGCGCCGGCGGCGAGTTTGTCGTCGTCGCAGACGACGGCGGTGGGCCGGGGGCCGGGGGCGGTGAGTGCGGTCTCGGTTGCGGTCAGGGCGCCTTCGATGGAGATCGGGGCCCGGGTTGTGCGGACTTCCGTCCCCGGTACGGCGGACATGCGTGATGCGAGTTCACGCGCGCGTACCTCGAAGGTCCAGGAGGGTACGTCGGCGGCCAGGTGGAGGATGCGGCGGTGGCCGAGGGTGAGCAGGTGGTCGGTGACCTGACGGAAGCCGTCGGCGATGTCGAGGTTGACGGTGGCGGCGCCGAGGCTGCCTCGGGGGTCGCTGTCGAGCATGACGAGGGGGAGTTGGTCGCCGCGGATGGCGGTGAGGGCGTCGGCGGCCATGGAGGAGGCGATGACGCCGTCGAGGGCGGCTTGGGCGGAGGCGAAGGGGTCGCGGGCGAGGCCGATGCCTTCGGGCGAGGGGTAGAGGACGACGCCGAAGCCGTTTTCGGCGGCGACGCGTGCGGCGCCGGTGTAGACGCCGGCGAAGAACTCGGTGGTGAGGGCCGGGACGACGAGCAGGACGGTGCGGGTGTGGCCGAGGCGGAGGTTGCGGGCGGCGAGGTTGGGTCGGTAGCCGAGTTCGCGGGCCGCTTCGCGGACTCGCTCGGCGACGGGTTCGGAGACGCGTCCGCGCCATTTGTCGCCCAGGACGAGGGAGACGGCTGCCTGGGAGACCCCGGCTGCCTGGGCGACGTCCCGGCTGGTCGGGCGCGTGCTGCTGCGTGCCACCGTGGGCCTGCCTTTTCGTCTGGACGTCCGAACAGCGCACATGGTACGTATGAGGAGGGACGTTATACGTACAACGTGAGGCTGGAGGCGGCGGATGGCCGCGGGTTATCTGGAGATACTCCGGGCGCGGCATGCGCTGCGGCTGCTCACCGGCACGCTGGTGGGGCGGCTGCCGAACGCGACGGCGGCGATCGCCCTGGTGCTGTTCGTGCGTGCCGAGGGCGGTACGTACAGCCTCGCGGGTGCCCTCGCCGCCGTCTACGGCGTCGCCAATGCCGTGGGCCAGCCGGTCCTGGGCCGGCTGGTTGATCTGCACGGCCAGCCGCGCGTGCAGCTGCCGGCGGCGGTGCTGGCGGCCCTGTCCATGGCGGTCTTCGCGTTCTCCGGCACCGATCCGCTGCCGCTGGCGTATGCGGCCGTGGCGGCGGCCGGTCTGTTCACGCCGCCGCTGGAGGGGGGCCTGCGCGCGCTGTGGCCGTCGGTGCTGGGGCGCGAGGAGCAGGTGCACACGGCGTACGCGATGGACGCGATCGCGCAGGAGATCATGTTCACGGTGGGGCCGCTGCTGGTGACGTTGTGCGTGGCGCTGTGGGACGAGCGTGCCGCTCTGCTGGTGCTGAACCTGCTGGGTGTGCTGGGTGCGCTCTGGGTGGTCGTGTCGCCGCCCTCGCGGGCGTGGCGGTCGGCGCCGCGTGAGGCGCACTGGCTCGGTGCGCTGCGTTCGCCGGGTCTGCTGGTGCTGCTCGGTGCTTTCCTGTTCGTGGGGATCGCGCTGGGTTCGATCACGGTCGCGTCGGTGTCGTACGCCGATGGTCATGGCGGTGACGCGGTGTACGGCTGGATGATGGCGGGGCTGGGTCTGGGTGCGCTGGTGGGGGGCTCGGTGTACGGGGCCCGTCGGTGGAGCGGTTCGCCCGAGCGGCGACTGAGTGTGCTCGTGGCCCTTCTGGCGGTGTGTTACCTGCCTTTGATGCTGACGCCGGGTGCGCCGGCCATGGTGCTGCTCTCGGTGCTGTCCGGGGTGTTCCTCGCGCCGTGTATCGCCTGTGCGTTCATCATCGTGGACCGGCATGCGCCGAGCGGGACGGTCACCGAGGCGTTCTCCTGGCTTGTGACGACGTTCACCGTGGGTGCCTCGGTGGGGACGGGCGTGGCGGGGCCGGTGGTCCAGGCCGGTGGCACGGTGTGGGGGTTCGCCGTTCCGGGGGCGGCGGGGGCGGTGTCGTTGCTGGTGCTGCTCGCCATGGGACGGGTCCTCGCAGCTCCCGCGCGGGGCGGGGTCGTTGCGTCTTCACCGGAAAATGATCCAAATCGTGCCGTCGAACCCCGTTTCAGCTCGGGGGATCGGGCGTAATGTTCAGTCATGGACCGCCGCATTTTCGGGCTGGAGAACGAGTACGGCGTCACGTGCACGTTCAGGGGACAGCGGCGCCTGTCTCCTGACGAGGTGGCGCGGTACCTCTTCCGCCGTGTCGTGTCATGGGGCCGCAGCAGCAATGTCTTTCTGCGAAACGGCGCCCGGCTCTATCTCGACGTGGGCTCACATCCGGAATACGCGACCCCCGAATGTGACAACGTGATCGAACTGGTCACCCACGACAAGGCCGGCGAGCGCATTCTCGAGGGACTCCTGGTGGACGCGGAGCGACGCCTGCACGAGGAGGGAATCGCGGGCGACGTCTACCTGTTCAAGAACAACACGGACTCGGCGGGCAACTCGTACGGCTGCCATGAGAACTATCTGGTGGCACGGCACGGGGAGTTCTCGCGGCTCGCGGACATCCTCATCCCGTTCCTGGTGACGCGGCAGCTGCTGTGCGGCGCGGGGAAGGTGCTGCAGACGCCGCGTGGTGCCGTGTACTGCGTGAGTCAGCGGGCGGAGCACATCTGGGAGGGTGTGTCGTCGGCGACGACGCGTTCGAGGCCCATCATCAACACGCGTGACGAGCCGCACGCGGATGCCGAGCGTTACCGACGGCTGCATGTCATCGTCGGCGACTCGAACATGTCCGAGACGACGATGCTGCTGAAGGTCGGCGCGACGGACCTGGTGCTGCGCATGATCGAGGCGGGCACGGTGATGCGTGACCTGACGCTGGAGAACCCGATCCGGGCGATCCGCGAGGTCAGTCATGACATCACGGGCCGGCGCAAGGTGCGGCTGGCCAGCGGCCGGGAGGCGTCGGCGCTGGAGGTGCAGCGGGAGTACTTCGACAAGGCCGTGGACTTCTGTGACCGCCGGGGGATCCGTACCGGCACGGTCGCGCAGGTCCTGGAGCTGTGGGGCCGCACCCTGGACGCGATCGAGACCGAGGAACTGGACCGGATCGCCACCGAGATCGACTGGGTGATGAAGTACAAGCTCATCGAGCGGTACCGGGCCAAGAACAACATGACGATGTCGCATCCGCGGGTCGCTCAGATAGACCTCGCCTACCACGACATTCATCGTCGTCGTGGTCTGTACTACCTGCTGGAGAAGAAGGGCCAGGCGACCCGGGTCTGCAACGACCTGAAGATCTTCGAGGGCAAGTCGGTTCCGCCGCAGACCACTCGGGCGCGGCTGCGCGGTGACTTCATCCGGCGGGCACAGGAACAGCGCAGGGACTTCACGGTCGACTGGGTGCATCTGAAGCTCAACGACCAGGCGCAGCGCACCGTGTTGTGCAAGGACCCGTTCCGTTCGGTGGACGACCGGGTGGAGAAGCTGATCGCCGGAATGTAGTCGAAAGCGGGTGAGTCAAGCGTTTCGGGTGTGAAATGCCGGAGCGCCACACGGGCGTCGTACGTTTCCCGTACGGCGCCCTTCTCGCGTCGTAGAGTTGCGCGCACGCCATCCGCAAGATCGATCGATTACGAGGCTCTTCCGTGCGTCGACGTTCACTTCTTCTCGCCGCCGTTCCCGCAGGGCTGGTCACACTGGCCGCGTGCGGTAACGGCAAGTCCGGCTCCAGCAAGTCCAGTGTGTCGCCGTCCCCGTCGGTGTCCACGGTGCCTCCGCCGAAGATCGTGGAGGGGCCGTTGCCGGCGATCACGGCGGGCACGAAGTTCGGTGAGAAGCCGACCGTGGCGAAGGGGCCGGGCGAGCCGTCGAAGAACCTGGCGGTGAAGACGGTGATCGCGGGCGGTGGTCGCACGGTCGCGGAGAACGACTTCGTCCAGGCGAACTACCTGGGTCAGATCTGGGACACGGGCAAGGTCTTCGACAACTCCTACGACCGCAAGACCTCGCTGGTCATTCAACTCGCCCAGGGAAGCAGCATCGACGGCTGGCGGTATGGGCTGACGGGCCGGAAGACCGGCAGCCGGGTCCTGATGGCGGTGCCGCCCACCTGGGGTTACGGCAAGGAGGGCCAACCGCAGGCGGGTATCAAGGGCACCGACACGATGGTGTTCGTCGTCGATCTGATCGATGTGTTCAACTCCAAGAGCTCCTCCCACGGCAAGCCGGTCCCGCAGAGCGACGCGTCGCTGCCGGAGGTCGCCACGAACACCGACGGCAAGGTTCCCAAGGTCACCATCCGGCAGCCGCACCCGCCGAAGAAGCTCGTGTCCACTTACGTCCTGGAGGGCGACGGCCCCGAGCTCAAGGCGGACCAGACGGTCCTGTGCCAGTTCCAGGGGCTGGTCTGGGAGGGCGGCAAGACCTTCGAGCGGACGTACGGCTCGGGGCGGCTGAGCCAGTTCTCGCTGGCGCAGATCCAGCAGGTGGTCCCGGGGCTGGCGCAGGGTCTGACCGGCAAGAAGGTGGGCAGCCGCGTGCTGGTCGTCGTGCCGCCGGAGCTGGGCTACACCACCGTCCCGCCCGGCGGGGTCATCAAGAAGGACTCCACGCTCGTCTACACGGTGGACATCCTCGCCGCGATGTAGCCGGTGGCGTCCGTGGCGGGCGGGGGAGCCGGTGTCCGTGGCGGGCGGCGGGGGTGCGGAGATGAAAGACTGTCCGCGTTTCGTGTCGTACACAAGCAGGAGCTTTTGACGTGAGCATCGAGAAGCCCGAGATCGACTTCCCGGGCGGCGAGCCCCCGGCGGACCTCGAGATCAAGGACATCTGGGAGGGCGACGGGCCGGTGGCGCAGGCGGGTCAGACCGTCACCGTCCACTACGTGGGTGTCGCCTTCAGCACCGGCGAGGAGTTCGACGCCAGCTGGAACCGTGGCACTCCGTTCCGCTTCCCGCTGGGTGCGGGCCGTGTCATCGCGGGCTGGGACCGGGGTGTGCAGGGCATGAAGGTCGGTGGCCGTCGTCAGCTGACCATCCCCGCCCACCTCGCCTACGGCGACCAGAGCCCGACCCCGGCGATCAAGCCGGGCGAGACGCTGATCTTCGTGGTCGACCTGCTGGGCGTCTGATCGCGCCCGGTCCCCTTGTGATCCACACGTGATCCACACCTGATCGACCGGTCGTGTGCGACCGGTTCCGATCACCTGGGGCCCATGCCTGCTCGGGCATGGGCCCTCGGCTTTTGTGACCGCCCTGAGGAGCGGTACGGTCATCGGTCGGAAGCACCATAGGAAAGGCGAAGGGCGTCGATGGCCATTGCCAAGGCCGAGCGGCTGATGAACCTGGCGCTGTGTCTGCTCGGCACACGGCGGCCGCTCAGCAAGCGCGAGCTGCGGGAGAGCATCGAGGCCTACCTGGAGGCGGGCTCCGACGACTCCTTCAACCGGATGTTCGAGCGGGACAAGGACGACCTGCGCGAGCTGGGCCTGGTCATCGAGACGGTGGAGAACCTGGACGGCGAGGTCGGCTATCTCGCGCGCCGTGACAGCAACCGGCTGCCGCCCATCACCCTGGACGCCGAGGAGGCCGCGGCGCTCGGTCTGGCCGCGAAGGTGTGGCAGCAGGCGCGTCTCGCCGGCGCGGCCAGCGGTGCCCTGCAGAAGCTGCGGGCCGCGGGGCTCCCGGAGGACGTCGACCCGTACGAGGCGCACGGCGCCCTGGAGCCCCGTATCCCGGTGCACGAGACCGCGTTCGAGCCGCTGATGCTGGCCTGCCGGGACCGCCGCCCGGTCGTCTTCGACTACCGCAAGGCCTCCGCCGCCCGCCCCGAGCCCCGGAATGTGGAGCCGTGGGCGCTGGAGTGCTGGCGCGGGCACTGGTATCTGGCCGGTTTCGACCGGGACCGGGGCGCCGAGCGGGTCTTCCGGCTCTCGCGGATCACCGGCCGGGTCCGCTCGCGCGGCACGGGCTTCACCGCTCCCGTGCCCGACGTCGTCACCGTGCGCGAGACCGTGGCGAGCTGGGCGGGTGAGATCGCCGACGGTACGGCGCTGATCCGGCTGCGTTCCGGTGCCGGTTACCCCCTTCGGGCGAAGGCCGCCAGGGTGCGGGAACTCGGCGACGGCTGGGACGAGTTGGAGATTCCGTACGGGCACGGCCTGGACGCCTGGCTGGTGGAGTTCGGGCCGGACGTGGTGGTCCTGGAGCCGGCCGAGCTGCGCGCGGACGTGGTGGACCGGCTACGTGCCGTGGCCAAGGGCTGAGGGGGAGCAGGACTGTGGCAGGCAAACCGGTCAGGCCCGTGAACGCCATCGACCAGACCCGGCGGATGCTCTCCCTGGTGACGTACCTCAGGGAGCGCCCGGGCGCCCGGATCGCGGACGTCGCGCGTGCCTTCGGCATCACCGAGGACGAGCTGGTCGCCGACCTCGATCTGCTGCCGATGTGCGGCACGAGCTTCCGCGGCGGCGATCTGCTGGACATCGACACCGACGGTGAGCGGATCTGGTGGCACAACCCGGCCGCACTGGGCGAGGAGGCGGCGGAGCCGCTCAGGCTGGCCGCCGACGAGGCCACCGCGCTGCTGGTGGCCGCCCGGGCCGTCTCGACCCTGCCGGGCCTGCGCGAGGGCGACCGTCAGGCCCTGCTGCGGGCCACCGCGAAGGTGGAGGCCGCCGCCGGTGAGGCCGCCGGGGCCAGCGCGCGGCTGTCGGTGACCTTCGAGTCCGAGGGCGGGGTCTTCGCCGACGTCGACCGGGCGATCTCCGAGCGCCGCCGGCTGTGGATCCGCTACTACTCCCCGGCCCGCGACGAGGTCACCGAGCGCGAGATCGACCCGATCCGCCTGGTCAGCGTCGGTCACACCTATGTCGAGGCCTGGTGCCGCCGTTCCGAGGCCCGGCGTACCTTCCGGCTCGACCGGGTCGCGGAGATCAGAATCCTGGACGAGCCGTCCGCGCCGCCCGAGATAGAGCTGCGCGACCTCTCCGAAGCCCTGGTGCAGCCCGCGGCCGAGGACCCGGAGGTGGTGGTCGAGGTCGGCCCCGGCGGCCGCTGGGTGGCCGAGTACTACCCGCACGACAGCGCCGATGAGCTTCCCGACGGCGGGCTGCGTATCACTCTGCGCACCCCCGATCCGGCCTCCCTGCGCCGGCTGGCACTGCGACTCGGCCGCGACGGCCGGATCGTCTCCCCGCCGGAGCTGGCCGACAGCGCCCGCAGGGCGGCGGCGCAGGCGCTGACGGCGTACGACACGCCGCCGGAGTGAGCTGCCGGCGCGCTGTGCAGAGCCGGCGAGGGGCCGCGCGACCAGCCACGACGGCGCCGGAGACGAAGGGCGGCGCGTCGCGGCCCGCCCGGCGGGGCTCCGGCGCACCGCCGGCCGGCGAACGACCAGGAGAAGGAGCGAGGGCTGTGAGCGAGCGTGCGGGTGAGATGACGGTGGCGGCCGCCTTCGCCGGGATGAGGAGAGCGGTCCCCGTGGTGTTCAAGGCGGGCTGCCCGGACTGCCGGGGCCGCTTCGAGCTCGCCGCGAGCGCGCTGCGCCTCGCCATCGGTGCCAGCAGCCGTACGACGTTCTACTCCTTCACCTGCCCCGAGTGCGGGGCCGCCGTCCGCAAGCCCGCCGGGGAGCGCATCGTCGAGCTGCTCACCGGTGGCGGGGTCCGCACGCTGCGGCTGCACAGCACCGTCTAGTCTCGACGTCATGTTCTGGCCGATGTGCGCGGTAGCGTTGGGTTTCCTGGGTCTCGCGGTGCTGGGGGTGCTCGCTGTCCGGGTCTTCCTGGAGGCGCGGCGTCTCGGGCAGCAGGTCGCGGATTCGGCGCGCCGTATCAACAGGGCGGCCGAGGATCTGGAGCGGGCGGCGGTCAGCGCGGGCCGTGCCGTGGATGCGCTGTGATACCCGCAAGGCTGTGCGCTTTGGGTTACTTCGCGCTGTCACCCGACGGGCCCGTCCAGGTACGCTGACGATCGCGGCCCGGAGAACGAGGCGCGGTCCGCAGAGGGAGTGGGAGTACGCATGGGGATTGTCCTACGTTCACCCCCGGGCGTTACGATCGCTGCCAGCACGATGCTCGGACGCATGTCCGACCGGTCGGACACAGCCCCGCCGCCCCGCCTCAGTGAGAAGGTGAAGACTTATGTTCCGCAACGCACTTGAGCCGTGGCACCTGGTGCTCCTGGTTCTGGTGATCGTCCTCGTGTTCGGCTCCAAGAAGCTTCCGGACATGGCGCGCTCGCTCGGCAAGTCCGCCCGCATCCTGAAGAGCGAGGCGAAGGCGATGAAGGACGAGGGCAAGCAGTCTTCCACCCCCGCCCAGCCCGCCGAGGAGCAGACCCCGGCTCAGCGCACGATCCAGGCGGCGCCCGGCGACGTGACCAGCGCCCGGCCGGTCAACGAGCAGACGGACACGACCCAGCGCTGACGCGAGGACCGGGGCATCCGGTCCGCTGCACGAGATGAGGATGTGGGTTGCTCAAGTCTGCCCGCAACAACGAGAGGGATCCCGAGGGGCGGATGCCGCTCGCGGATCACTTGCGTGAGCTGCGCAACCGGCTTGCGAAGGGTGTGCTGGCGATCATCGTCGTCACCATCGTGGCCGCCTTCTTCTACAAGGACATCGTCAACGTCATCACCAAGCCGGTGCTGGACTCGGTGGGGTGCACGCAGTCCTTCGAGGAACTGGCGAAGTCGTCGAAGGACGTCTCCTGTGCGCGGATCACGATCAACGGTCTGCTGACGCCCTTCACGCTGGCGCTGCAGGTCTCGCTGATGGCCGGCGTGGTGCTGGCGTCGCCGGTGTGGCTCTACCAGCTGTGGGCGTTCGTCGCGCCGGGCCTGCACCGGCACGAGAAGAAGTACGCCTACGCGTTCGTGGGATTCGGCTTCCCGCTCTTCCTCGGCGGCGGCTACCTCGCCTACAACGTGCTGCCCACCACGGCGAGGGTGATGAAGGACTTCCTGCCCTCCGGGGTGGAGAACCTGCTGCCGCTGGACGGCCTGATCAACCTGGTCACGCGCATGGTGGTGGTCTTCGGTCTCTCCTTCGAGATGCCGTTGCTGCTCGTCATGCTCAACCTCACCGGCATCCTCACCGGCCGCCGCATGCTCGGCTGGTGGCGCGGCATGATCATCGGCATCACGGCTTTCGCGGCCGTGGCGACCCCCAGTACCGATGCGCTGACGATGCTGGCCCTGGCCGCGCCGATCTGGGCCCTGTACTTCGTCGCGGTGGGTATCTCGCTGTTCAACGACCGGCGCAGGGCCCGCCGCGAGGCGGCGGGGCCCGCCGACGACGAGGCCTCCGAGCTGGACCTCACCCCCGAGGACATCGGCGAGATCGAGCCCGTCGCGGCCAGCCGGGCCCTGCCCGAGCAGTCGGGCACCGACCGGGTCAACGGCTTCGACGACGTGACCTGAGCCTCGCGCCGCACCGCACCGCGCCGGATGCCCCCGCCCTCAGGGACGGGGGCATCCGCCTTTGTCGATCAGCCCACTTCCGGATAATGATCGTCCTGTTGTCAGTGGGGCCCGGTACGCTCGAAAGCACGATGACAGAGGACCTCTCTCCGGCCGAGCGGTACGCGGCAGCCCGCAGGCGGGCAGCCGAGCAGGCCACCGCGCTCGCGTCCTTCCGCGAGATGTACGACTTCGGCCTCGACCCCTTCCAGATCGAGGCCTGCCAGGCACTCGAGGCGGGGAAGGGCGTACTGGTGGCCGCCCCCACCGGCTCGGGCAAGACGATCGTGGGCGAGTTCGCCGTCCACCTCGCCCTCAAGCAGGGCAAGAAGTGCTTCTACACGACACCCATCAAGGCGCTGTCGAACCAGAAGTACGCCGACCTGTGCCGGCGCTACGGCACCGGCAAGGTCGGCCTGCTCACCGGCGACAACAGCGTGAACTCCGACGCCCCGGTGGTCGTGATGACCACCGAGGTCCTGCGGAACATGCTCTACGCCGGCTCCCAGACCCTCCTGGGCCTCGGCTATGTGGTCATGGACGAGGTGCACTACCTCTCCGACCGCTTCCGCGGTGCCGTCTGGGAGGAAGTGATCATCCATCTCCCCGAGTCGGTGACCCTGGTGTCACTGTCCGCGACCGTGTCCAACGCCGAGGAGTTCGGTGACTGGCTGGACACCGTCCGTGGCGACACCGAGGTGATCGTCTCCGAGCACCGCCCCGTGCCGCTGTTCCAGCACGTCCTCGCCGGGCGGAGGATGTACGACCTGTTCGAGGAGGGCGAGGGCCACAAGAAGGCCGTCAACCCCGACCTGGCCCGCCTCGCCCGCATGGAGGCGACCCGGCCGTCGTACCAGGACCGCAGACGCGGCCGCGCGATGCGCGAGGCCGACCGGGAGCGGGAGCGCAGACAGCGCTCGCGCGTGTGGACACCGGGCCGGCCCGAGGTCATCGAGCGCCTGGACTCCGAGGGCCTCCTGCCGGCCATCACGTTCATCTTCAGCCGCGCCGCCTGCGAGGCCGCCGTCCAGCAGTGCCTGTACGCGGGCCTGAGGCTGAACGACGAGGAGGCGCGGGAACAGGTCCGCGCCCTGGTCGAGGAGCGCACCGCCCACATCGCGCCGGAGGATCTGCACGTCCTCGGGTACTACGAGTGGCTGGAGGGCCTGGAGCGCGGGATCGCCGCCCACCACGCGGGCATGCTGCCGACCTTCAAGGAGGTCGTGGAGGAGCTGTTCGTACGCGGCCTGGTCAAGGCGGTGTTCGCCACCGAGACCCTCGCGCTCGGCATCAACATGCCCGCCCGCTCGGTGGTGCTGGAGAAGCTCGTCAAGTGGAACGGCGAGCAGCACGCCGACATCACGCCGGGCGAGTACACCCAGCTCACCGGCCGCGCCGGCCGCCGGGGCATCGACGTCGAGGGCCACGCGGTCGTGCTGTGGCAGCGCGGCATGAGCCCCGAGCACCTCGCCGGCCTCGCGGGCACCCGCACCTACCCGCTGCGCTCCAGCTTCAAGCCGTCGTACAACATGGCGGTCAACCTGGTCGAGCAGTTCGGCCGGCACCGCAGCCGCGAGCTGCTGGAGACCTCCTTCGCGCAGTTCCAGGCCGACAAGTCGGTCGTCGGGATCTCCCGCCAGGTGCAGCGCAACGAGGAGGGCCTGGCCGGCTACAAGGCCTCCATGACCTGCCACCTCGGCGACTTCGACGAGTACGCGCGCCTGCGCCGCGAGCTGAAGGACCGGGAGACCGAACTGGCCCGGCAGGGGGCGAACCAGCGCCGCGCCGAGGCGGCCGTGGCGCTGGAGAAGCTCAAGCCGGGCGACGTCATCCACGTCCCGACGGGCAAGTACGCGGGGCTGGCGCTCGTGCTGGACCCGGGCCTGCCCGCCGGCCGCTCCAACGGCCACCGCGGCTTGGACCACCTCGACGGTCCGCGCCCGCTGGTGCTGACCGCCGAACGGCAGGTCAAGCGGCTGGCGTCGATGGACTTCCCGGTGCCGGTCGAGCCGCTGGACCGGATGCGGATCCCGAAGTCCTTCAACCCGCGCTCGCCGCAGTCCCGCAGGGACCTCGCCTCCGCGCTGCGCACCAAGGCCGGGCACATCCCGCCGGAGCGGGCCCGCAAGAAGCGCTCGCAGGCCGCCGACGACCGCGAGATCGCCCGCCTGCGCACCGCGATCCGCGCGCATCCCTGCCACGGCTGCAACGACCGCGAGGACCACGCCCGTTGGGCCGAGCGCTACCACCGGCTGCTGCGCGACACCTCACAGCTGGAGCGCCGCATCGAGGGCCGTACGAACACCATCGCGCGGACCTTCGACCGGATCGTGGCCCTGCTGACCGAGCTCGACTACCTGCGCGGCGACGAGGTCACCGAGCACGGCAAGCGCCTGGCCCGGCTGTACGGCGAACTGGACCTGCTGGCCAGCGAATGCCTGCGCGAGCGGGTCTGGGAGGGGCTCAGCCCCGCCGAACTCGCCGCCTGCGCCTCGGCGTTGGTGTACGAGGCACGGGTCGGCGACGACGCGATGGCACCCAAGCTGCCCTCGGGCAAGGGGAAGGCCGCGCTCGGCGAGATGGTCCGGATCTGGGGCCGGCTGGACGGTCTGGAGGAGGAGTTCCGGATCAACCAGACCGAGGGCGTCGGGCAGCGCGAGCCGGATCTCGGCTTCGCCTGGGCCGTGTACATGTGGGCCTCGGGCAAGGGGCTCGACGAGGTGCTGCGTGAGGCGGAGATGCCCGCGGGGGACTTCGTGCGCTGGTGCAAGCAGGTCATCGACGTGCTGGGCCAGATCTCCGCGGCGGCGCCCTCCGAGGGCTCGACCGTGGCCAAGGCCGCGCGCAAGGCTGTGGAGCAGGTGCTGCGGGGGGTCGTCGCCTACTCGTCGGTGGGGTGATCTCCGGTTCGCCGGAGTGGGTGACTATGTCGGGGGTCCTTTCGGGGCCCCCATTCGCCTATCACGGTGAGTCGCTTTCGCATGCCCGTACACCGTGACCGAACGTGTTCGAATAGGCGCTGAGCGTGTAAATGGAGTCGAGCGTACTCCTGGTGCATGGGGCATTTCAGGTGCTTGCCGAATATGACACGGCGATGATCCGGTCGGACTAAGCTCGCCCGCGGCGCACCGAGTTGAGCCGAATTCGTGCGTCTGTTCCCAAACATGCGATAAATCCCGACAGTTCCATGAACCTTCCCCACACATGCTCCCCCGACACCCAGCCGACTCATCTCAGAAGGCATCCATGGTGAGTGTTCAGAAGCCTCCCGGTGGCCGTGAACGTCCTTACGCCCGCGTACTGTTGCCGCCGGCCATATTGATGGCAGCCGCGACCGGGGCGGCCGTCGCCCTGGGGCCGGCGTCGGCCCGTATCGGCATCGGCGTGGTCGGAGCCGTGGCCCTCCTGCTGATCCTCGCCACGGGCGCGGAGGCCGCCCGCCGCGGCCGCAGGCTCCGCGAGGAACAGGCCGAGCACGCCCGTCACACCGCGTATCTGGAGCACCGGCTCGCCGCCCACGACGATCTGATCGGGCGCTTCGCGAGCGACATCATCCCGCACGGCCATCTGCGGCTGCGGGCCGGCGAACCGCTGCGCGACGTGATGGCCAACGGCTACGACGTCGACCCCGAACTGCGCAGCCTGCCCGACTCCTACCGCGAGATGTTCCGCGCCGCGATGCAGGGAGCCGACCGCGAGATCAACATGCGCGACGCCACCGAGCGCTCCTTCGTGAGCATCGCCCGTCGCGTCCAGGCCATCGTCCACCAGCAGTCCAACGAACTGCGGGAGATGGAGGAGGACCACGGCCGCAACCCCGAGGTCTTCGACGACCTGCTGCGCATCGACCACGGCACCTCGCTGATCGGCCGTCTCGCCGACACCATCTCCGTCCTCGGCGGCGGCCGCCCGGGCCGCCAGTGGCCGCTGCCGGTCTCCCTCTACAGCACCCTGCGCGGTGCCATGTCGCGCATCCTGGAGTACCGCCGCATCCAGCTGAACTCCATCGTCAACATCAACATCAAGGGCACCTCCGTCGAGCCGGTCATCCACGCCGCGGCCGAGCTCTTCGACAACGCCACCCGCTACTCGCCGCCCACGGCCAAGGTGCACGTCACCGCCACCGAGGTGCAGACCGGCATCGCCATCGAGATCGAGGACGCCGGCGTCAGCCTGAGCGAGGAGTCCCGCGCCCGCATCGAGAAGATGATCGAGGACGCCAAGAACCTCGACGACGCCCACAACCTGGGCGAGAACCCGCGCCTCGGCCTCGCCGTCGTCGGCCGCCTGTGCAAGATGTTCGACATGGAGGTCTCGCTGCGGGCCTCCGCGTACGGCGGTTGCCGCGCGATCCTCATCGTGCCGCGCGTGATGACGACCACCGAGCCCGGTGTCGGCGCCGCCCACGGCATCGGTGCCACCGGTACCCCGATCCCCGCGCTCGGCGCGGTCGAGGGACCCAAGCGCCCGCCGAAGCGGCGCCGCCCCACCAGCCCCAAGATCCCGGCCGGGATCTCCATGGAGGACGACGTCCCGGTGGTCACCGAGTGGACGGCGGGTGGGCTGCCGCAGCGCCGCAGCCGGATGAAGACCCCGATCAGCCAGCGCTTCGCCGAGCAGGCCGAGGTCGAGCAGGCCGAGCGCGAGGGCAGGCCCACCGTCTGGTCGCAGCCCAAGCCCCAGCGGGAGCCCGAGATGGACCCCGAGCGCAAGAAGCTCATGGAGCGGCCGCTCGGGCAGGGCATCGAGGACTTCTGGAACGGCCTGCGCAAGGGCATGCCCGAGGGCGCCACCGGCCCCGAACTGACCGACTTCACGAGGCACCCGGAAAAGTACGTGCACCTGCTCAACGACTATGCGGACGAGCCCGTCGAGGGCACCACCGAGGCCGACGACGAGGGGGACCTCAAGTGATCCAGCAGCGAGGCAACATCGACTGGATGCTCAAGCAGCTCAACGACGGCGTGCCGGGCATCGAGATGATCGTGGTCCTCTCCGCGGACGGACTGCGCATCGCCCGCTACGGCGGCGACCCCGACGCCGCCGACCGCGTGGCCGCCGCCTGCGCGGGCGTGCAGAGCCTGGCCGGCGCCATCATCAAGGAGCTCCCCGGCGCCGGCGACATGCAGGTCGTCGTCTTCGAGATCGACGGCGGCTACTTCTACCTGATGAACGCGGGCGACAACGCCTTCCTCGCCGTACTCGCCGACGTGACCTGCGAACCGGGCCGGATGAGCGGCATGATGCGCGACCTCGTCGTCCGGATCGGCGCCCATCTCACCAGTCCGCCCCGGCGGAACGGGCAGAGCGTATGACTCCTCCACGACGCAAACGGCGCGAGCCGAAGCCCCCGCCGCCTCCCCGGCCGCAGCCACCGGCACCCGAGCCGGCGGACGGCGAGGCCGAGCCCAAGAACCCCGAACGGCTCTACACCGTCGCCGGATCCGAGGACGGCGCACGCGCCGAACTCGACCTCGTGACGTTGATCGTGGCGCGCGACGCGCCCCAGATGGCCGCCTCACCGGAGCAGGCCGCGGTCCTGCGGCTCTGCGCCAACCCCCTGTCCGTGGCCGAACTCTCGGCCTATCTGAACCTGCCGTTCAGCGCGATGACCGTCCTGATCACCGAGCTGATCACGGCCGAACTGGTGCAGGTGCGCGCCCCGGTCGTCCGCCGGGCGCTCCCCGACCGGTCACTCCTCGAAGCGGTGATGCATGGACTTCAACGGCTCTGACACCATCCCCGGACCACGCACCGAGGATCATCTGCCGCACACGGCCGAGACCGCGGTGAAGATCGTGATCGTGGGCGGCTTCGGCGTCGGCAAGACGACCATGGTCGGTTCCGTCAGCGACATCAGGCCGCTGACCACCGAGGAGACCATGACCCAGGCCGGCATCGGCGTGGACGACAACTACGGCTCCGAGTCCAAGACGGCCACCACCGTGGCCATGGACTTCGGCCGCATCAGCATCACCGAGAAGCTGGTGCTCTACCTCTTCGGCACCCCCGGCCAGGAACGCTTCTGGTTCCTGTGGAACGGGCTGTTCGAGGGCGCGCTCGGCGCGGTCGTCCTCGTCGACACCCGGCGCCTGGAGGTCAGCTTCGACGTCATGGGCCGGCTGGAGGAGCGCGGCGTGCCCTTCGTCGTCGCCATCAACTCCTTCCCGGACGCGCCTCGTTACCCCGTCGAGGAACTGCGCGCCGCACTCGACCTGACCCCGGAGATCCCGATCGTCGACTGCGACGTACGCCGCCGGGCCTCCAGCAAGGACGTGCTGATGACCCTGATGCGCTTCCTGCACTCGATCGCCCTGTCCCGCGCCCTCGCCTGATCCCCCACCCGACCGACCCCCTCCCCTTCCGTTCCGGAGCGACACCGTGACGTCTGAATCCTCCTCCCTGACCGACACAGACCACACCCCCGGACCGCCGCCGGGCTGCCCCGCGCACCGCCCGGGACCCGGCGGGCTGCACCGGCTCTACGGCCCCGACGCGGAGGACCTCGGCGGCCTCTACGAGCGGCTGCGGGACGAGTACGGCCCCGTGGCTCCCGTGCTGCTGCACGACGACGTACCGATGTGGGTGGTCCTCGGGCACGCCGAGAACCAGCAACTGGTGCGCAGCCCCTCCGTGTACACCCGTGACAGCCGGGTCTGGTCCCCGCTGGTGGAGGGCATGGTCAAGCCCGACCACCCGCTGATGCCGCACATCGCCTGGCAGCCGATCTGCTCGCACGCCGAGGGCGACGAGCACCAGCGGCTGCGCGCGGCCGTCACCGCGGCCATGGAGACCATCGACCACCGCACCGTGCGCCGCCACATCGGCCGCCACACCCAGGGACTGGTCAACAGCTTCTGCGAACGCGGCCGGGCCGACCTGGTCTCCCAGTTCGCCGAGCATCTGCCGATGGCCGTCATGTGCGAGATCCTCGGCATGCCCGACGAGTACAACGACCGGATCGTGCAGGCCGCACGGGACGCCCTGAAGGGCACCGAGACCGCCATCCAGAGCCACGCCTACGTCATGGACGCGCTGAACCGGCTCACCACCCGGCGCCGCGCCCGGCCCGAGGGGGACTTCACCAGTCACCTCATCACCCACCCGGCCGGACTCAGCGACGACGAGGTCCGCGAACACCTGCGGCTCGTCCTCTTCGCGGCCTACGAGGCCACCGCGAACCTCCTCGCCAACGCGCTGCGCATGGTCCTCACCGAGCCGGGCTTCCGCGCCCAGCTCAGCGGCGGCCAGATGACCGTGCCGGAGGCGATCGAGCAGTCCCTGTGGGACGAGCCGCCGTTCAGCACCGTTCTCGGCTACTACGCCAAGCAGGACACCGAGCTGGGCGGGCAGCGCATCCGCAAGGGCGACGGCCTGCTCTTCGCGCCCGCGCCGGGCAACCTCGACCCGCGCATCCGCCCCGACCTGTCCGCCAGCATGCAGGGCAACCGCTCCCACCTCGCCTTCGGCGGCGGCCCGCACGAGTGCCCCGGCCAGGACATCGGCCGCGCCATCGCCGACGTCGGCGTGGACGCGCTGCTGATTCGCCTGTCCGACATCCAACTCGACTGCTCTGTCGAGGAGTTGAGCTGGCGTTCGTCCATCGCCTCCCGGCACCTGGTGTCGCTGCCGGTGCGCTTCGAGCCGAAGCCGCAGCAGGACGTCAACGTCCTGCCGAGGCCCGTGCCCCTCCCGCCGCAACGCACCTGGCAGCCCGGCACCCCGGGCTCCGACCGGCCGGCGGCCGAAGAGCCCCGCCCCACCCCGCCCCGTCCCGTCGTGCCCGAGCCCTACCCCGCGGCTCCGCAACCGGCGGCGCGCCGACGGGGCGTCTGGCGGCGGCTGCTCAACTGGTGGCGCGGGGAGTGACCGCGCCCTGAAGGACGGCCCACCGCGGTCCTTCCGGAAGGGCGCTCAGCCCCGGCCCGCCCAGCTGTCGTACGACGCCCAGGCCTGGAGCACGCGTCCGCTGACGAACGTGTGCTCCGTGCCGGTGACCGGATCGGTGAACTCCAGCCTGCGGGCGAGCAGTTGCAGCGGGCGCCGGAAGTCGCCGGGCGGCACCGGGGCGGTCACCTCCGGATACAGCGGGTCGCCGAGGATGGGCACGCCGAGCGCGTTCAGATGCACCCGTAGTTGATGGGTCTGCCCGGTCGCCGGGACCAGCCGGTACCGGGCCAGCCCGCCCCGCCGCCCGGCCGACTCCACGTACGTCTCCGCGTTCGGCTCGCCCTCGACCTCCCGGGCCGCCTGCACCCCGCGCTCCTTGACGATCCGGCTGCGCACGGTCCGGGGCAGGGCGAGCGAGGGGTCGTACGGCGCGATCGCCTCGTACTCCTTGCGCACCCGCCGGTCCTGGAACAGCGTCTGATACGCCCCGCGCTCCTCGGGCCGCACGGTGAACAGCACCAGCCCCGCCGTCAGCCGGTCCAGGCGGTGCGCCGCGGTCAGTGACGGGATGTCCAGCTCGCGCCGCAGCCGGGCCAGCACGGTCTCGGTCACATGACTGCCGCGCGGCGTCGTGGCGAGGAAGTGCGGCTTGTCGGCGACGACGATGTGCGCGTCCTGGTGGACGACCTCCACCGGGAACGGCACCGGTACCTCGGCGGGCAGCTCGCGGTGGAACCAGACGAACATCCCCGGCTCGTACGGCGCGTCCGGCGCCACCGCGCGCCCGTCGGCGCCGACGATCAGCCCGGCGTCGAACATCGACTCGATCATCCCGGGCGCGGCTCCTGACAGCCGCTCCACCAGATGCTCCCGCACGGTGGCCCACGTCCCCCCGTACGGCAGCCGCACCCGCACGGGGTCGACCCCGTCGCGCTGGGGGAGCGGGGCAGGCGGGGGTGGCGTACGGCGTCTCATCGGGGTCAAGGGTACGAGGGGGAGAACGGCGGCCGGGGTGTCGCGGTCCGGGCCACCGCCACACTCTCGAGCAAAACGCGATACATCGTAAATCTTGACGCTCGCGACTGGGACGCGATATGTTCGTGTACGGATATTCGGAAGCGAGGTGATCGCCGTGGCCATGAAGCGCCGCAAGCTCGGCAACCCGCTGGCGCTCGCGGTGATGGCGACCCTCTGGCAGAAGCCCATGCATCCGTACGAGATCGCCCAGACCCTGCGCCGCCAGGGCAAGGACACCAGCACGAAGATCAACTACGGCTCGCTCTACACGGTCGTGCAGAACCTCGAGAAGCACGGCTTCGTCGAGGTGACCGACGTCGAGCGGCAGGGCAACCGCCCCGAACGCACGGTGTACGGACTGACCGACGCCGGGCGCGAGGAGCTGACCGAGTGGCTGTCGGACCTCATCGCCGTCCCGGTGAAGGAGTACCCGATCTTCGAAACCGCCCTCTCGCTCATGGGTGCGCTGCACCCCGACGAGGTGGTGCGGCTGCTTCGGGAGCGGCTCAGTGCTCTGGAGGTCCAGGTGGCGAGCGGGCGGGGAGCGCTGGACAAGCTGTCCGAGACGCTGCCGCGGCTCTTCCTCGTCGAGATCGAGTACCAGCTGCACATGACCGCGGCGCAGGCCCAGTGGGTGCGCGGCTTCCTGGCGGAGATGGAGGAGGGCACGCTGCCGGGCGTCGACGGCTGGCGGCACTTCCACGAAACCGGGGAGCTGCCACCGGACTTCACCGTGACCACCTGAGAGAGAACACGACCCCGGCGAGGCTGTTGCAGCAGCTCCGCCGGGGTCTCGAACCCCGAAACGGATCCGCCGTGCGGCGGCTCCGGGCCATCGAGGTGCGGCACACCCAGGATAGCCCGGCGCTCTTCACGTGGATCTTCCGTCCTTCACACCCGCAGGAGAGCAGTCGTCATGAACACCCGTGCGCCCGCAGTGGAGGCGCGCCGGCTCGTCAAGACCTATCCCGGTGACGTCACCGCCCTGAACGGCATGGACATCACCGTGGCACCGGGCACCGTCTTCGGACTCCTCGGCCCCAACGGCGCCGGCAAGTCCACCACCGTCAAGATCCTCACCACCCTGGCCCGCCCCGACTCCGGCACTGCGACCGTCGCCGGGCACGACGTGCTGCGCCACCCCGACCGGGTGCGCCGCGCGATCGGCGTGGTCGCCCAGCAGTCCGGCGCCGACCCGGTCGCGACCGGCAGGGAGAACCTCCAGCTCCAGGGCCGCCTCCACGGTTTGAGCGGTACGGCACTGAACCGCCGGGTGGACGAACTGCTGGAGCGGTTCGGCCTCGCCGACGCCGCCCGCCGGCCGGTCAAGGGCTACTCGGGCGGCATGCGGCGCCGCCTGGACGTCGCCCTCGGACTGGTGCACCGGCCCGAGGTGCTCTTCCTGGACGAGCCGACCACCGGCCTCGACCCGGAGGCGCGCACCGCGATGTGGGAGGAGATCGGCCGACTGGCCGGCGACGAGGGGCTGACCATCCTGCTCACCACGCACTATCTGGAGGAGGCCGACCGGCTCGCCGAGCGCATCGCGATCGTCGACCGCGGCCGGATCGTGGTCGAGGGCACCCCGGACGCCCTCAAGGGCGAACTGCGCGGCGACGCCGTCCACCTGGAGCTGGGCGAGCCGCTCGGCGAGGCCGGCCGCACCCTGCTCACCGGCGCCCTGACCGCCCTGCCCGGGGTGCACGAGGCGCTGTGCGAGGGGCGCAGGATCAGCGTCCGCGCCGACGACGGGGCGGCCACGGTGCCCGCCCTGCTCGCCGCGCTGGACCGGGCCGGGGTCACCGTCTCCTCGGCCACCGTCGCCCGGCCCTCGCTGGACGACGTCTATCTGCGCCACGCGGGCCGCCGGTACGCGGAGGCCGAGGCCGAGACCGCGGCCGTGCTCGCCGGAGGTGTGCGATGAGCGTCGCCCTCACCCAGACCTGGTACATGACGCAGCGTCAGCTCCGGGTGTTCGCCCGGCAGCCCGCCTACGCGGTCATCACCCTGATTCAGCCGGTGATCTGGCTGTTCCTGTTCGGCAACCTGTTCAGGAAGGTCGTCGAACTGGGCGGCTTCGGCACCACCTCGTACCTGGACTACCTGGTGCCGGGCGTGGTCGTGATGAGCGCGCTCAGCTCCAACATGTGGGCCGGGATGGCCACCTTGGAGGAGATCCAGCGCGGCACCCTCGACCGCTTCCTGACCACCCCGGTCAGCCGGGCCGCGCTGATGAACGGCAACGTCGTCAACAACGGCCTGGTCACGGCGTTCCAGTCGGTGGTCATCGTGCTGCTCGGCCTGCTCGGCGGCGCGGACTACCCCGGCGGCGTCGTCGGCGTCGTCATCCTCGTGCTGGCCGCCGTCCTGCTCGGCACGGTCTTCGGCGCCCTGTCCAACGCGCTCGGCATGCTCGTGCGCGAACGCGAGTCGATCATCGGCATCAACACCTTCCTGCTGCTGCCGCTGACCTTCCTCTCCAGCGCCTTCATGGCACCCTCGCAGATGCCCGGCTGGATGCGGCACATCGCCGACTTCAACCCGCTCAACTGGGCCATGGTGGCGGGCCGTTCGGCCATGTCCGGGCAGCCCGGCCGGGGCGAGGTCCTCAGCCGCGGCGGCGCGCTGCTCGCGCTCGCGGTCGCGGCGGTGTGGCTGTCGATCCGCACCTTCCGTTCCTACCAGCGGTCGGTGTGATGATGTAGGACATGCCGGCCTACGACCTCGCGAACCGACTCGTCGTCGGCGTCGCCTCCAGCGCCCTGTTCGACCTGCGGGAGTCGGACGCGGTCTTCCGCGAGCAGGGCGAGGAGGCCTACCGGGCCTACCAGGAGGAGAACGCCGGCAACACGCTCCGCCCCGGGGTCGCGTTCGCGTTCATCCGCCGGCTGCTGTCGCTGAACGACCTCGGCGAGCCGGGAGACCCGCTCGTCGAGGTCATCATCCTCTCCCGCAACGACCCGGACACCGGCCTGCGGGTCATGCGGTCGATCGAGGCCCATGAACTGCCGGTCAGCCGGGCCGTGTTCATGCAGGGCAGGGCGCCGTACGCGTTCATGACCGCGCTGAACATGTCCCTGTTCCTGTCCGCGAACGGCGACGACGTGCGCGAGGCGGTCGCGGCCGGCCTGCCGGCCGGACATGTGCTCGGATCGTCGTACGCGGACGACCCGGCCGACCGGGAACTGCGGATCGCGTTCGACTTCGACGGGGTGCTCGCCAGTGATGCCGCCGAGCAGGTGTACCAGTCCGGCGGTCTGGAGGAGTTCCGCGCGCACGAGACCCGTAACGCGGCGACCCCGCACGACCCTGGACCACTGCGGGACTTCCTCGCCGGTGTGAACCGGATACAGCGCCGGGAGGAGGAGCGGCGCAGGACCGACCCGGACTATCCGAGCCGGGTCCACGTCTCCATCGTGACCGCGCGCGCCGCGCCGGCCCACGAACGGGCCGTGCGGAGCCTGAAGCAGTGGGGCGTGACGGTCAACGGCGCCTTCTTCCTCGGCGGCATCGAGAAGAGCGCGGTCTTGACGGTGCTCAGACCGCACATCTTCTTCGACGACCAGGTGACACACCTGCACAGCACGTCCCGGACCACGCCGAGCGTGCACATCCCGTTCGGCAGGATCAACGAGACCTGAGCGGGGCCGGCCTCAGGCCGCCGCCGCGCCGCTCTCCTGCTCGGCCTCGATACGGGCGTTCCAGTCCCGCTTGGAGGCCTGCCAGCCGTCCTCGTTGTGCCCCAGGCGCCAGTAGCCGGAGATCGACAGGTCCTCGCGCGGGATGTCCAGCTCCACCCGCAGCAGCCGGCGCAGCTCCTTCACGAAGCCCGCCTCGCCGTGCACGAACGCGTGCACCCGGCCCTCGGGGAACCGAAGGCCGCGTACGGCCTCCACCAGGGCTTCGCCCACCGGGCGGTCCCCGCGATGCAGCCAGACGACCGCCACATCGGAGTCGATCTTCTGCTCCTCCTCCGGGCCGGACACCTCCACGAAGGCATGGGCGCGGGCGCCGGCGGGCAGCGCCTCCAGGGACCGCGCGATCGCGGGCAGCGCGCTCTCGTCACCGGCGAGCAGATGCCAGTCGGCCGCGGGGTCGGGGGCATAGGCGCCGCCGGGGCCCATGAAGCGCACCGTCTCGCCCGGCCGCACCCGGCATGCCCACGGGCCGGCCAGGCCCTCGTCACCGTGGACGACGAAGTCCAGGGTCAGCTCGCGGTGTTCGGGATTCCAGGCGCGCACGGTGTAGGTCCGGGTCACCGGCCACTGCTCCCGCGGGAACTCCGCCCGGATCCGCTCCAGGTCGAAGGGTTCCGGGTAGGTCACGCCCTCGGGGCCGAAGAGCAGCTTCACATAGTGGTCGGTGCAGGTGTCCGCCGCGAAGTCGGCCAGGCCCTCGCCGCCGAGCACCACACGCTGCATGTGCGGGGTCAGCCGCTCGGTGCGGACCACATGGGCGGTGCGGGTCCTGCGCGGCTTTCGCACCGGACGATCTGCCATCACGACCTCCAGCAAGATGGTTAGGTTTACCTAAGCTAGCATCTCGCTCCGCGGTCACACCTCGGTATTCCGGTCACCATTCCGGTCACCGTCCCCCGGGTTCCACGGCGAGTGTGGTCAGCAGCCGCTGCAGGGAGCCGCCGAGCCCCCAGCGTTCGGCCAGCCGCTCCAGGGCCGCCGGGTCCCGCGGGGCGTGCGGCAGGGCCGTGTCGACGTCCGGCAGGGGGACGTCGTCCGCCACCCGCACCACCTTCGGCGCGACCGCGACATACGGGCCGGCCTCGGTGAGCCGCCTGCGCTGCGACGGCGTGAGCTTGGCCCGGGGGTCGTCGACCGCCGCCATGATCCCGGCCAGGTCGCCGAACTCGGCGAGCAGCTTGGCGGCCGTCTTCTCGCCGATCCCGGCCACGCCCGGCAGGCCGTCGCTCGGGTCGCCGCGCAGCAGCGCCAGATCCGCGTACCCCCGCCCGTCGACCCCATACTTCTCGCGCAGCACCGCCTCGTCGGTCAGCGCCAGGGTGCCGACGCCCTTCAGCGGGTACAGCACCCGGATCCCGCGCGCGTCGTCCACCAGCTGGTACAGATCGCGGTCGCCGGTGACGATGTCGACCGGACCCCCGGCGCGCGCGGTGAACGTGCCGATCACGTCGTCCGCCTCGTACCCCGCGACGCCGACCCGGGCGATGCCGAGGGCGTCCAGCACCTCCTCGATGACCGGCACCTGCGGCGAGAGGGTGTCCGGCACCACCTCCTCGTCCGGCGCGTCCTCGTGTTCCTCGGCGACCCGGTGCGCCTTGTAGGTGGGAATGAGGTCCACCCGCCACTGCGGCCGCCAGTCGGCGTCCATGCAGGCCACCAGGTGCTGCGGCCGATGGTCTCTGACCAGCCGGTCGATGAAGTCCAGCAGTCCGCGCACGGCGTTCACGGGCGTGCCGTCCGGTGCCTTCACGGAGTCCGGGACGCCGAAATAGGCGCGGAAGTACAGCGATGCGGTGTCGAGCAGCATGAGTCGTCCGGTCACGCTCGCATCATGCCGCACCGCACCGACACTGCCATGCCCGCCGGGCTCGAGCGCACCTGTGCCGGGAAGCAGCCGGTCGTGGTCGCCCCGTGGTCCCGCACTGGCGCAGCGCCTTTGCCCGGCATGGCAAGGATCCGGCCAACCACGTTCCGTGACGAACCTTGGCCCCCGCCCGGTGGCCCGGCCCTGCTGGTCGGCATGTTCGGCCCGGGGCCGGACGCCGCCCGGGACCGGCCCGGGGCCCCGTCACTGCGGCGCGAACCGTGAGGGTGGTGCCTCGGCAGCATGTCGGGTATGTGAGAGCCACGTGAAACGGTTTGCCGAACATGCGTAGGGTGCAGAGAAGTCATCAGAAGAGGTGTGCCCCGACCCGGGCACCCGGACCGTGGCACGACGAGCGAGGGAGGGAGCCGGAGCGATGGGCGACCACAAAGAACAGCCCGTGCGGGTGGGCGCGGCCGTCCGCCGACGCCGCCGTGCCCTGGAGCTGACCCTCGCCGCCGTGGCCGAGCGCAGCGGTCTGTCGGTGCCCTTCCTCAGCCAGGTCGAGAACGACCGGGCCCGCCCCAGCCGCACCTCGCTGGAGAAGCTCGCCGACGCCCTGCGCACCACGGCCGTCGAACTCCTCGCCGCCGCCGACCCGGCGGCCAGTGTGGACGTCGTCCGCGCCGACCCGGTCGTCGAGGGCGACTTCGAGCCCCGGACCCGCTCCCTGGTGCGCGGCCACCACCAGCTGCACGCCTCCGAGATCACCGGCGACCACGACGCAGGCCGCGAGTTCCAGCACCGCAACGACGAGCTGATGTACGTCGCCGACGGCGCGGTGGAGATAGAGGCGGAGGGGCGCGCGTATCGCCTCGGGCGCGGTGACACCCTGTATCTGACGGGTGGGGTCCGCCATCGGTGGCGGGCGACGGTGCCGGACACCCGGGTCATCGTGGTGGCGGTCGCCGAGCACATCGAGGCCGTTCAGGACCGGTCGCGGTAGTGCGGGTCGTCTCCCTGGTCCCGTCCCTCACCGAGGCGGTGGCGGTGACGCTGCCCGGGGTGCTGGCCGGGGCCACCGACTGGTGCAGCCACCCGGCGGACCTGGAGGTCACCCGGATCGGCGGGACGAAGAACCCCGAGCTCGACCGCGTCCTCGCCCTCGCGCCCGACCTGGTGATCGCCAACGAGGAGGAGAACCGGGCCCCCGATCTGGACGCCCTGCGCGCCGCAGGGCTCAAGGTGCTGGTCACCGAGGTGCGCAGCGTGCCCCAGGCGTTCACCGAGCTGGAACGCGTCCTCACCGCGTGCGGCGCGCCGGGGCGCCCGCGCTGGCTGGCCGGGGCGGAGGCGGCCTGGGCGGCGCTGCCGCGGCCGCAGGACCGTACGAGCGCCGTCGTACCGATCTGGCGGCGGCCCTGGATGGTCCTCGGCCGGGACACGTTCGCGGGCGACGTCCTGGCCCGGCTGGGCGTCGACCACCTGTACGCCGGCCACTGCGACCGCTACCCCCGGGTCCCGCTGGAGGAGCTGCGAGCGGCGGCGCCGGACTTGGTGGTGCTGCCCGACGAGCCCTACCGCTTCACCGCCGACGACGGCCCGGAGGCCTTCCCCGGCCTGCCCTGCGCCCTGGTCAGCGGGCGGCACCTGACCTGGTACGGCCCGTCTCTGGCCGAGGCGCCACAGGTGCTTGCCGAGGCGCTGCGAGCAGCTCGCCGCTGAGCAGACCGCGTACGGTGCCGGCGGCGGCCGCCGCCCAGGCCGCGGCGAGCACGGCGTACAGACCGACGGCCAGCGCGTCGAAGACCTCCAGACCGGTGTGCCGGGCGAGCGCCATGGCGCCGGTGACACATGTGCCCACCGGGAAGGTGAACGCCCACCAGCTCATCGCGAACCCCATGCCCCGCCGGCGGGCCCGCACCACGTGCGCGGTCGCCAGCGCCAGCCACAGCAGCGCGAACCCCATGACCGGCACCCCGTACAGGACGGCGAAGACCGGGAGGCCACGGGCGTCCGCGGCCGGTACGACGCCCGGAGCCGCGTCCGCGATCTTGCCGACCGCGGTGGTGGACTGCCCGAGCGGGCCGAGGACCAGGAACAGGGTGGGGGTGAGGGCGAGCGGCAGCGGGCCCGAGACCAGCCGGGCGAAGACCAGCGACAGCATCAGCAGTGTCGCGAGCAGGCTCATCCCGAACAGCGCGAGGCAGGCCAGCAGCAGGGTCTCGCGGGGCTGGCCCGCCGGCAGATGCGGTACCAGCAGCGGGCCGAGCGCGGCCGACACCATGGGCGCGACCAGCGGCAGCAGCCAGGCCGGACTCGCCTGCGCGGGCTCGGCGCGATGCCGTACGGCCATCAGGTACGGCACGGCCACGGCGGCGGCGAGCCCGACCGCCGTGCCCGCGGTGAACAGTACGGCGTCCAGGGCGACGGCCGTTTCGACGCCGATCAGGTCCTGCCCGGCCGTCATGGCCCCGCCGCCGACCGCCAGCAGGGCCATCGACAGGCAGCCGTAGAAGGGGGCCATGGCCGGGTCCAGGAGATCCCCCCGGGCCAGGTCGCGGTGGTGGGTCCAGTGCAGGGCCCGGGCCCCGAGCAGGGTCACCAGCATGATCAGGGACAGGGCCCAGGCTCCGGCGAAGACATGGCGCAGAGCCGCCGCGTGTGCCGGCAGGGCGACGCCGGCCGAGCCGAGGATGGCGGTGCCCATGACGGCGGCGTACCAGTTGGGGCCCAGGTGGCGGACCCGGGCGGTACGGGGGACGGAAGGGGTGTGCAAGGGCTGGGCTGCGGTGACCATGGCACCACCGTGCCGCCGCCGCTCACTCCTGACCAGGGAGTTCATTTCTATCAGGGCATAAGCTGGTCTTATGAGCGAGGTGGAGGGGCGGCAGCGGGAGCGCACGGAACCGGAGCGCACGGCGTCACTGGCGCACCGGGTGCCCGACCTGGCCGCGCTGGAGCTGCTGCTGGCGGTGGCACGGCTGGGCAGTCTCGGTGCGGCGGCGCGCGAGGTCGGCATCACCCAGCCCGCCGCCAGCAGCCGGATCCGCTCCATGGAACGGCAACTGGGTGTGGCCCTCGTCGACCGCTCGCCCCGCGGCTCCCGGCTCACGGACGCGGGAGCCCTGGTGACGGACTGGGCCCGCCGTGTGGTCGAGGCGGCGGCGGCCTTCGACGCGGGCGCACGCGCGCTGCGGGACCGGCGGGACTCGCGCCTCAGGGTCGCGGCGAGCATGACCATCGCCGAGTACCTGCTTCCGGGCTGGCTCCTCGCGCTGCACGCCGAGCGGCCCGACACGGCCGTGTCGCTGCTCGCGGGCAACTCGGCGAAGGTCGCGGAACTCCTGCTGGCCGGGGAGGCGGACCTCGGGTTCGTGGAGGGCCTGTCGGTCCCGACGGGACTGGACTCCGCGGTCATCGCCCGCGACCGGCTGATCGTCGTCACCGCGCCCGGCCATCCCTGGGCCCGCCGCCGGCGCCCGGTGACGGCGGAGGAGCTGGCGGGCACCCCGCTGATCCTCCGTGAGCGCGGCTCCGGCACCCGGCAGGTGCTGGACGCGGCGCTCGGCGGCCTCGCCCGGCCCCTGATCGAGCTGTCCTCGACCACGGCGGTCAAGGCATCGGCCGTCAGCGGCGCGGGACCCTCGGTCCTCAGCGAGCTGGCGGTGGGGGAGGAGCTGGCGATGCGACGCCTGGTCAGCATCCCGGTGGACGGCCTCTCCCTGCGCCGCGACCTGCGCGCGGTCTGGCCGACGGGGCACCGGCCTGCCGGCCCGGCCCGGGAGTTGCTGTCGCTGACGCGGGGGTGAGGGGCCGGCGCTCCGCGGCGGGCCGGGATCGGTGCCGGCCGGGGGCGGGGTCGCTCACCCGTGCCGCCCCAGCGGCAGGACCGCCCGCAGCGGCGGCGCCTCGAAGCCGGCGGCCCTGCAGCTCCCCAAGGGGCGCGGCGCGGTATCGACAGTGGCTCGGAAAGCGGCCGTGATCCAGTCCGGGGCCACGGCTGTCCGGGGCCGGTGCTACGGCTGTCCGGCCGTGCCCCGTGCGGCCGCTGTCACCAGCGCCGACATCACCCGCAGGTCCTCGCCCATCTCGGGGTGCCACTGCACGCCCAGCACCCAGCCCCGGTCCGCGGGCAGCTCGACCGCCTCCACCGTGCCGTCCGCCGCGTAGGCCGACGGCACCAGTCCCGCGCCGAGCCGGTCCACGGCCTGGTGGTGGTAGGTGGGCACGGTGGTCTCCTCCGGGACGATCCCGGCGTACAGGCTCCCCGGCACCGGCTTCACCGGGTGACCGCCGAACACGCCGACCACCTCCGCGTGCCCCTCCACGTGCTGGACCAGAGTGCCGCCGAGGGCCACGTTCAGCAGCTGCATGCCCCGGCAGATGCCCAGCACCGGCATGGCGGCGTCCAACGAGGCCTCGATCAGGGCCAGTTCCCAGGCGTCACGGGCCGGGGCGGGCGGGCCCGTGCGGGGCTCGCGCTCGGCGCCGTACCGGGCCGGGTCCACGTCCGGGCCGCCGGCGATCACCAGGGCGTCCAGCCGGGCCACCGTCTCCGCCGCGCGCTCGGGAGTGTCCGGCGGCAGCATCGCGGCCAGCCCGCCTGCCCGCTGCACCAGTCGCGGATAGCCGGCCGGCAGCAGCGCCGCGTCCAGCTCCCACACCCCCCAGCGCGCGCCGGACTCCAGATAGGTGCTGATGCCGATCAGCGGTCGTACGGTCATGCCGCCCTCCATGGAAGCCAAAGGTTCGCATCCATACCTTTCCAGACCTGCCTCACGCCAGGAAGCCCCGCAGCAGCGCCGCCGTGCCCGCGCAGTGCTCCCGCATCATCTCCCGCGCGCCGTCCGCGTCCCCGTCCAGCACCGCCTCCACCAGCGCGGCGTGCTGGCGCTGCGAGTGCTCCAGGTTGCGCACCAGCAGCGGGATGCAGTCGAGCAGGTCGTTCACCGTGGCCCGGACCGCCGCGTACTGCGCGGTCAGGGACGGGGATCCGCACAGCTCGGCGAGGGTCAGGTGGAGCAGGGTGTCCAGCCGGCGGTAGTCGGCCAGCGGGGCGTCGTGCGTGCGGGCCAGGGCCTCGCGCAGCCGGTCCGCCTGCTCGTCCGTCAGCCCGTGCGCCGCGCAGAGCCCGGCCGCGCCCACCTCCAGCACCTCGCGGAACCGCAGTACGTCCTCGATGTCGACCTCGGCGATCCGCCGCCGCAGCTCGTCCTCGCCGCCGGCGTCCGCGCGCGGCAGCACGAACGTTCCGCCGTAGCGCCCGCGCCGCGCCTCCACCAGCCCCTGGTCGTGGAGCACCTTCAGCACCTCGCGCAGCGTCACCCGGCTGATCCCGAGCCGCTCCGCCAGCTCCCGCTCGGCCGGCAGCCGTTCCCCGCCCGGCACCAGACCGAGCCGCACGACCTGGAGGATCTGCTCCAGCGCCTCCTCGAAGCCGTTGCCCGCCCGCACCGGTCGCAGCACCGGAGCGAGCCGGTCGACTCCCGGCGCATGCGCCCCGTGCCACTCCGTCTCTTGCGACATCCGCCGTACCCCCTTCCCAAGCAATGGTTCTGAGCAATACCTTATGGCTCCCGGCCCGGCCGAAAAAGCGCGAAGGCGCCGAAGGAGGCTCTCCCGTGGCAGACCGCACACCCCCGCTCAGTGTCGAGGAACTGCACACCCTCGTCGCGAGCGGTGAGATCGACACTGTCGTCCTGGCCTTCCCCGACATGCAAGGGCGGCTGCAGGGCAAGCGGTTCGCCGCCCGTTTCTTCCTGGACGAAGTCCTGCGGCACGGCAGCGAGGGCTGCAACTACCTCCTCGCCGTGGACACCGAGATGAACACGGTCGACGGCTACGCGATGTCCTCCTGGGACCGCGGCTACGGCGACTTCGCCATGCACCCCGACGTCGCCACCCTGCGCCGCATCCCCTGGCACCCCGGCACCGCCCTGCTCGTCGCCGACCTCGCCTGGAACGACGGCTCACCCGTCGTCGCCGCGCCCCGCCAGATCCTGCGCCGCCAGCTGGAGCGGCTCGCCGAGCTCGGCTACACCGCCCAGGTCGGCACCGAGCTGGAGTTCATCGTCTTCAAGGACTCCTACGAACAGGCCTGGGACGCTGGCTACCGGGGCCTCACCCCGGCCAACCAGTACAACATCGACTACTCCATCCTCGGCACCGGCCGCATCGAGCCCCTGCTGCGCCGCCTGCGCAACGACATGGCCGGCGCCGGCCTCACCGTCGAGTCCGCCAAGGGCGAGTGCAACCCCGGCCAGCACGAGATCGCCTTCCGCTACGACGAGGCCCTCGTCACCTGCGACCAGCACGCGCTGTACAAGACCGGCGCCAAGGAGATCGCCGCCCAGGAGGGCGTCTCGATCACCTTCATGGCCAAGTACAACGAGCGCGAGGGCAACTCCTGCCACATCCACCTCTCCCTCGCCGACGCCGACGGCACCAACGCGATGGCCGACGGCGACGGAATGTCCGACGTCATGCGGCACTTCCTCGCCGGACAGCTCGCCGCCCTGCGCGACTTCTCGCTCCTCTACGCCCCGAACATCAACTCCTACAAGCGGTTCCAGCCGGGCTCCTTCGCCCCCACCGCCGTCGCCTGGGGCCACGACAACCGCACCTGCGCGCTCCGCGTGGTCGGTCACGGCCGCTCCCTGCGCTTCGAGAACCGCCTCCCCGGCGGGGACGTCAACCCCTACCTCGCCGTCGCCGGACTCGTCGCGGCCGGCCTGTACGGCATCGAGCACAAGCTCGAACTCCCCGAGCCCTGCTCCGGCAACGCCTACACCGCGGGCCTGGAGCACGTCCCGACCACCCTGCGCGAGGCCGCCGAGCTGTGGGAGAACAGCCCGATCGCGAAGGCCGCCTTCGGCGACGAGGTCGTCGCGCACTACCGCAACATGGCGCGCGTAGAGCTGGAGGCCTTCGACGCCGCGGTCACCGACTGGGAGCTGCGCCGCTCCTTCGAACGCCTGTGAAAGGTCACCACGTGTCCGACCCGCACGAGCTCGTCGTCCTCAACCCCGCCACCGAAGAGGTCGTCGCCACCGTCCCCGCCGCGAGCGAGGAGGACGTGGCCGCCGCCGTCGTACGGGCCGCACGCGCCCAGACCGGGTGGGCCGCCCTCGCCCCCGCCGACCGGGCCCGGCTGCTGCGCCGCTTCGCCGACACCGTCGACTCCCACCTCGAGGAACTCGCCCAGCTGGAGGTCCGCGAGGCCGGCCACACCGTCGGCAACGCCCGCTGGGAGGCCGGCAACGCCCGCGATCTGCTGCTGTACGCGGCCGGCGGCGCCGAACGCCTTCTCGGCAAGCAGATCCCGGTGCCCGGCGGCTGGAACGTCACCTTCCAGGAACCCCTCGGTGTCGTCGGCGTGATCGCCCCCTGGAACTTCCCGATGCCGATCGCCGCCTGGGGCTCCTTCCCGGCGCTCGCGGCCGGCAACGCGGTCGTCCTCAAGCCCGCCGAGACCACCCCGCTCACCGCGCTCCGCCTCGCCGAACTCGCCCTGGAGGCGGGCCTGCCCGAGCATGTCCTCCAGGTGCTGCCCGGTCACGGCCACACCGCCGGACGCGCCCTGGTCGAGCACCCCGACGTCGCCAAGATCGTGTTCACCGGCTCCACCCGCACCGGCCGCGAGGTCATGGAGCGCTGCGCGAGGCTCGTCAAACCGGTCACCCTCGAACTCGGCGGCAAGAGCCCCAACATCGTCTTCGCCGACGCCGAGCTGAAGACGGCCCTCGACCCGTTCTCCTTCCTGGACAACTCCGGCCAGGACTGCTGTGCCCGCACCCGCATCCTCGTGCAGGAGACGGTGCTGGAGGAGGCCCGCGAGTTCCTCGCCGACGCCCTCGCCTCCGTCGTCGTGGGCGACCCGGCCGACGAGAAGACCCAGATGGGCCCGCTGATCTCCCGTCAGCAGCTGGACCGCGTACGGTCCTGCGTCCCCGAGGACGCCCCCGCCCTGCGCGGCAGCGCCCCCGACGGCCCCGGCTTCTGGTTCCCGCCGACGGTCCTGACGGGTGAGCGGGAGGACAGCCGGGCGGCCCGTGAGGAGATCTTCGGGCCCGTCGCCGTGCTCCTCCCCTTCACCGACGAGCAGGACGCGATCCGCCTCGCCAACGACACCCCCTACGGCCTCTCCGGCTCCCTGTGGACCCGGGACCTCGGCCGCGCCCTGCGCCTCTCCCAGGCCGTCCGCGCGGGCAACCTGTCCGTCAACTCCCACTCCAGCGTCCGCTACTGGACCCCGTTCGGCGGCTTCAAGCAGTCCGGCCTCGGCCGCGAACTCGGCCCCGACGCCCTGACCGCCTTCACCGAAACCAAGAACGTCTTCATCAGCAACGTCTCCCCCAGCACGGAGGGCTCCGCACAGTGACCGCAGAATCTGTTTGCCGCCGCCTGGCCGGCCGTACCGCCGTCGTGACCGGAGCCGGCAGCGGCATCGGCCTCGCCACCGCCCGCCGGCTCGCCTCCGAGGGCGCCCACGTGGTCTGCGCGGACGTGGACGAGGCCCGCGGCAAGGCCGTCGCCGACGAGGTCGGCGGGCTTTTCGTGAAGGTCGACGTCACCGATCCCGAGCAGGTCGAGGCGCTGTTCAGGACGGCGTACGACACCTACGGCAGCGTCGACGTCGCCTTCAACAACGCCGGCATCTCCCCGCCCGACGACGACTCCATCCTGGAGACCGGCCTCGAGGCCTGGAAGCGGGTCCAGGAGGTCAACCTCACCTCCGTCTACCTGTGCTGCAAGGCCGCCATCCCCTACATGCGGCGCCAGGGCAAGGGATCCATCATCAACACCGCGTCCTTCGTGGCGCGGATGGGCGCGGCGACGTCGCAGATCTCGTACACGGCCTCCAAGGGCGGCGTCCTCGCCATGTCCCGGGAGCTGGGCGTGCAGTTCGCCCGGGAGGGGATCCGCGTCAACGCCCTGTGCCCGGGACCGGTCAACACCCCCTTGCTGCAGGAGCTGTTCGCGAAGGACCCCGAGCGGGCCGCGCGGCGTCTCGTCCACATCCCGGTCGGCCGGTTCGCCGAGGCCGAGGAGATCGCCGCCGCCGTCGCCTTCCTGGCCAGCGACGACTCCTCCTTCGTCAACGCCACCGACTTCCTGGTGGACGGCGGGATCGCCGGCGCGTACGTCACGCCCCTGTAGGCCGGCCGGTCAGAGGAAGGTCTGCCCCTCACCCCGGTAGGTGGGCACGGTCGCGGTGACCGTGTCCCCCTCGATGAGGTGCAGGGTGTCGAACCGCTCGCACAGCTCGCCCGCCTTGGCGTGCCGGAACCACACCTTGTCGCCGACGAGGAGGTCGTCGGCGGGCGAGCCGAGCAGCGGGGTCTGCACCTCGCCGGGGCCCTCCTGGGGGTCGTACTTCAGGCCCTCGGGCAGGTACGGCACCGGCAGCCGGTCGGGCCCGGCGGCACCGGAGGCCGGGTAGCCGCCGCCGAGCACGGTGACCACGCCGACGCCCGGCCGTCGTACGACGGGCTGGGCGAACAGAGCCGCCGGACGGCCGGTGAACGACGTGTAGTTGTCGAAGAGCCGCGGCACGTACAGCCCCGAACCGGCCGCTATCTCGGTCACCGCGTCCTCGGCGGCGGTGTGCTGCACGCTGCCCGTGCCACCGCCGTTGACGAACTCCAGGCCGGGGACGACGGCCCGCACCGCGCGCACGACCGCGGCCCGCCGCTCGGCCAGCTCCCGGCGCGCCGCCGCCTGCATCAGCCGGATCGCCCGGGACCGCAGCGGCCGCCCGGCCACCGCGTCGCCGACACCCGCGATGTGCCCCTCGTACGCCATGATCCCGACCAGCCGGAAGCCGGGCCGCCGGGCCACCGAGCGGGCCAGCTCGGCGAGTTGGGCGGGGGAGCGCAGCGGAGAGCGCAGGGCCCCGACCCGGACCCGGCCACCGAGCAGCTTCAGCGAGGTGTCCAACTCCAGGCAGACACGCACCACTTCGCGTCCGCCGTCGCGGGCGGCGTCGATGAGGTCGAGGTGTGCCGGATCGTCCACCATCACGGTCACCGCAGCGGCGAGCTTGGGATCGGAGGCCAGCTCGGCGAAACCTGCCCGGTCGGCGGACGGATAGGCCAGCAGGACGTCGTCGAACCCGGAACGGGCGAGCCACAGCGACTCGGCCAGGGTGAACGACATGATCCCCTGGAAGCCGTCCCTGGCCAGGACGCGTTCCAGCAGGGCCCGGCAGCGCACGGACTTGCTGGCGACCCGGACCGGCTTGCCTGCGGCCCGGCGGACGAGATCGGCCGCGTTGGCGTCGAAGGCGTCCAGGTCCACGATCGCGAGAGGGGCGTCGAGATGGGCGGTGGCCCTGTCGTAACGGGCCCGGTCGGCGGCGCGCGCAGTCATGACGGAAGCCTGCCAGACAGGATTACCGCAGGGTAGGGGGACGTTCCGGGCAGATGCCCCGGCGCCCCGGACTGGTTCTGATTCCGGCCCGGACAACCCGTAGAGTGACGCGCACGTACGGCGGAACGCGCCCGGCCGCTTCACCTGAACCGGGATGCCGGTCCGGCCGTACGGGTATGCGTGCCCGGACGGATGCTTGCGCGCCGGGCGCGGCGGAGCAGCGCAGCGGCCCGCGTACGTGAGGACGGCCCGGGCACGAGGAAACGGGGGGTGCATGAGCACGGAAGCGCGCCACGCTCCCATCCCGCCGCGCCCGTCCACCCCGCCCGACGACCCCGACGACGAGCCGTCGGTCTTCACGCCGCGCGCCGGTCGCTTGTCCAACCCGGGTGCGGCAGGCGGGGAGGGAGCTTCTCCGCAGACAGCCCCGAACGAGGGCCGCCCGTCGGCCGGGGGTCTCGCCGGTGGTGGCGGGCCGTCGGGCGGGTCCGCTGCGGCCGAGGGTCGCGGCTCCGCCGGGAGCTTCGCCGGTAGGGGCGCGGCTTCGGACGGGGCGGCCGCGACTGCGGGGCCGGTCTCCGCCGGAGGCTTCGCGGGACAGGGCTCGCCTTCTGCCGCGGCGTCCGGGGGTGACTCCTCGCCCTCGACCGGGCGGTCCATGACCGGTGGCTCGTCCTCGGCCTGGCGCCCCGTACGCGACGGCTCGCCTTCGGCCGCGGGGTCCGCGGGTAACGGCTCGTCCGCGGCGGGTCGGTCCGCGGGTGGCGGCTCGTCCTCAGCCGATCGGTCCGCGCGTGGCGGCTCGCCTTCCGCCGGGGCGTCCGGGGGTGACTCCTCGCTCTCGACCGGGCGGTCCATGACCGGTGGCTCGCCCTCGGCCTGGCGCCCCGTACGCGACGGCTCGCCTTCGGCCGCGGGGTCTGCGGGTGGCGGCTCGTCCGCGGCGGGTCGGTCCGCGGGTAACGGCTCGTCCTCAGCCGATCGGTCCGCGCGTGACGGCTCGCCTTCCGCCGGGGCCGCCGGGCGTGACGGCCGGGCTTCCCGTGGCGGCGCCGGTGCTCGGGCCGAGCAGGGTCCTCGGCCCGGCACACCGAAGCTTGTTGTACCCGCCGCCGGTGCACCCGTGAGTCCGCCTCCGCCGCCGGCCTCGGCCCGGTTCCCCGACGCGCCGCCGCGCACGGGGCGCGAGGCGCACCACCCCGGCCGGGAGCCCCGGAGGCCCGGAGCCCCGGCGGAGACCGCCGCGGAGACGACGGCCCGGCTCCGCCCTGTCACCGCGTCAGAGTCCACGGTTCCGCCCCGGCCGGTCACCGCGCCCGAGGCGACGGCCCCGTCCCGGCCGGTCGCCGCGTCGCAGACGACGGTTCCGCCCCGGCCGGTCACCGCGCCCGAGGCGACGGCCCTGTCCCGGCCGGTCGCCGCGTCGCAGACGACGGTTCCGCCCCGGCCGGTCACCGCACCCGAGACGACCCCGTCCGGGCCGGTCACCGCGCCCGGCGCGACGGCCCCGTCCCGCCCGGTCGCCGCGTCGGAGACCACGGCGCGGCTTCGGCCGGTAGCCGACGTTCCGAAGGCAGCGCGCCCCGCTGCCGCGCCCGGTCGGCCGGCCGCCGGGGCCGGTGGAGAGCGCCGTACCGCCTCCGCGTCCCCTTCGACGGTGTCCGCCTGGAGTCCCATGGCGCCGGCGCATCCCGTCGGCCCGCCACCGGCCGGCGGCGCCGCGCCGGACCCCACGCTGTCCTGGAGCGCCACAGCTGCCGCGCGGCCCGTGACGTGGGCCGGGGAACCCGAGGCGTTCGGTGGGCGGACCTGGTACCGGGTGGGGCCCCGCACCGCGGCCGCTGCCGCCTGTCTCGTACTCGGACTCGGTCTCGTCGGCGGTGCCGTGACCGGGAGTTGGCTCACCGACGACGGCGCGGACGACGCCTCCGGCGACCACTTCGCCACCGCCGGGTCGCTCTGGCACAGCGTGCCCGTCGACCAGCTGTTCCCGCCCACCGTCCAGGGCACGGGCGCCGGACCCGGCGGCGCCGACCGCAGCTGGACCAGGATCGCCGTGGCCCCGGACACCGGCTGCGCGCACGCCTTCGACCCGCTGCTGGCCAAGGTGCTCGCCCCGGTCGGCTGCGGGCGGCTGCTGCGGGCCACCTACACCGACGCCACCCAGAGCTACGTCACCACCGTCGGCCTGCTGTTCACCAAGGCCGACCCGGCCGCCATGGCCGCGCTCGCCCACCGCTTCCGCACCGAGCGCCTGGACCGGCGCGCCGACCTGATGCCCCGGCCGTACGCGGCCGAGGGCACCGACGCGGCCGGCTTCGGCGACAAGCAGCGCGCCTCCTGGACCATCTCCGTCCTCACCGACGCCCCCGTCGTCGCCTACGCCGTCTCCGGCTGGGCCGACGGCCGCGGCGTCGATGTACCCCAGCCCGCCGCCGACGCCATCAGTGCCGGTGCCACCACCGCACCGGCCCAGGCCGGGCTCGGCAACGAGGCCCAGGGCCTGGCCGACCGCATCGAACGGCGCCTGCGCCAGAGCATCGGCACGGCCACGGAGAAACCGTCATGAGGCGATCGGGCATGAGGCGATCGAGGCAGTCGATACGCGGCCGCCGACGCGTGGAACCCGTCGGCGCGGCGCTGAGCCTGCTGCTCACCGGCACCCTCGTCCTGGCACCGGCCACCACGGCCCACGCCGACGGCATCCGCGCCCAGCAGTGGGGTCTCGACGCCCTGCACCTGGACGAGGCCTGGCGGACCACCAAGGGCCGGGGCGTCACCGTCGCCGTCCTGGACACCGGCGTCGAGGCCGACCACCCGGACCTCGTCGGCAACGTCCTGCCCGCCAAGGACATGATCGGCTTCGGCGCCGGGCAGGGCGACCGCGACTGGGCCCGGCACGGCACCGCCATGGCCGGCATCATCGCCGGACACGGCCACGGCCCCGGCGACAGCGCCGGTGTCATGGGCGTCGCCCCCGAGGCCAAGATCCTGCCCGTCCGCGTGATCCTGGAGGACGGCGACCCCGCCCGCGCCAAGGCCCGCACCAGCCGCGGCAACGCCCTCGCCGACGGTATCCGCTGGGCCGCCGACCACGGCGCCGACGTCATCAACCTCTCCCTCGGCGACGACTCGAACTCCGCTCACCCCGAGCCCAGCGAGGACGAGGCGGTGCAGTACGCCCTGAAGAAGGGCGTGGTGGTCGTCGCCTCCGCGGGCAACGGCGGGGACAAGGGCGACCATGTCTCCTACCCGGCCGCCTACCCCGGCGTCATCGCAGCGACCGCCGTCGACCGCTACGGCACCCGCGCCTCCTTCTCGACCCGCCGCTGGTACGCCGCGGTCAGCGCGCCCGGCGTCGACGTGGTCATCGCCGACCCCGACCACAAGTACTACGAGGGCTGGGGCACCTCGGCCGCCTCGGCCTTCGTCTCCGGCGCCGCGGCCCTGGTCAGAGCCGCCCACCCCGAGCTCGGCCCGGCCCAGATCAAGAAGCTCCTGGAGGACACCGCCCGGGACGCGCCGGTCGGCGGCCGGGACGATTCCCGTGGCTTCGGCATGATCGACCCGGCGGCGGCGCTGCGGGCGGCCGACCGCCTCAGGCCGCAGCGCCTGCGCGCGGCGTCGTACGGGAAGAAGTACTTCGGCGGAGGCCCGGACGCCCCCAGGGCCACGTCCTCGACCGCCGACTGGGCGGGCCCCCTGGCCGGCGGCACCGGCGGGGTCCTGCTGGTGGCGGGCGTGGTGCTGTGGCGGGGCCGCAGGCAGAGGGTCTGAACGAGACGTCCGGCGGCGGCTCCCCGGCGGGGCGCCCGGAAGCCTGGATCACTCGGCGCCGGGCGCCGGATCGCTCACCGGCGAACCCCGCCTCGCTCGGCGCCGGGCGCCGCGTCATTCACCGGCGAACGCCGACACCGCCGCCTTCGCCGCCGCCTCCACCAGCGCGATGCCCTCCGCCTGGGTCCGCGTGCCCTTCGACAGCACCGCCACCAGACAGCCGGTGCCGTCCACCGTGATCCGCCCGATGCTGTTCACGTCCCACAGCCCGGTCGTACTGCGTGCCAGCCAACCGTTCTTCAGCGCCCAGGAGTTGCCCTCCGCGGCGGCCGACACCCCCCACCGCTGGTCCGCCTGGACGGACTTCATCAGCCCCCGCACATAGGTCCGGGAGGCCGCGCTCAGCCGGGAATCCTCTCCGAACACCTGCTGGAGCAGGACGAGTTGGTCGGCGGCCGTGGTCTGCGTCAGCCCCCACAGCTCACCCTCGCCGCCACAGGTCGCGGTCAGCCCGAAGCGCTTGTTCGCCGCGTCCAGGCCGTCCGCCCGCCCGATCGTGTGCCACAGCTCCGTCGCCGACGCGTTGTCGCTGTTCTCGATCATCTTCGTGGCCTGCGCCCTCTCGGCCGCCGTCAGCGTCCGGCCCGCGTCCTGCGCCTGGAGCAGCAGCGTGGCCAGGATGTCGACCTTCACGATGCTCGCCGTGTCGAAGGCCGCGTCCCCGTACGCCGCGCTCTCCCCGGAGTCCATCGCCAGCACCGCCGCCGACACCTGCGCGCCCGGCGGCACGCTCACCGCCGCCATCGCCTTGCCCAGCAGCGCCGTCCGGTCCACCGCCGGCTCCGTCACCGGTTCCACCGAGTCCTCCTCGCCCGCCCCGGCCGAGGAGGCGGCCGAGGGCGTCGCCGCCGACGATACGGCCGCCGTGCCCGAGTGCGCCCGTGCCCGCACACAGGTCGTGCCCGCGGCCGTCACCCCGCTCACGGCGGCCACGGCGACAGCGGTGTACAGAAGGGGACGGCGCCGGGACGGGCGCGCACGACGGCCGCGACGGGCTCTGGGGGACTCCATGGCCGCGATGCTTCGGGCGGTGACTGTGCACCGGGTCGGACCGCCATGAGACGGGGTTCAGGGAACGCTGAGATTCCGGTGAAGGCTCCCGTGCGGCGGGCCGGCGAGGTGGCTATAGGGTCGGTGACCGTGGCGAACAAGAACATTCCCGACCCCGGCTTCTCCGACGACGACGGCTCCGCCGACCCCCGGCTGAGCGCCGCGCTCGCCGCCTGGGCCGAGGACCGCGGCGCCCTCGGGCCCGTCCTCGAGGCGCTGAAGGGCGCGCGCCTGCTCGTCCCGGTCGTCGCCGTGCTCGGCGAGGTCGAGGAGGACGCGAACGGGCTGCGCCGCGAGAAGACCAGCGACATGGCGGTACCCACCCTGAAGGCCGGCGACCGCACCGCGCTGCCCGCCTTCACCTCCACCGACTCCCTCGCCCGCTGGGACCCCGCGGCCCGCCCGGTCGCCGTACCGCTGCACCAGGCGCTGCAGGCCGCCGCCCACGAGAAGGCCGACACGGTCGTGCTGGACCTCGCCGGGCCCGTGCCCTTCGAGCTGACCGGCCCGGCGCTGCTCGCCCTCGCCGAGGGCCGCACCAGCACCGACCCGCTCGCCGACCCGGCCGTGCTCGAGGCCGTCCGTACGGCCGTGGCGGCGGAGCCCGCCGTACTGCGCGCCCACCTCGGGGCGGGGCGGACCGACGGCACCCTCGCCCTGGTCCTCGCCCCGGCCGCCCCGCCCGCCGAGGCCGCCCGCGCGGTCGCCGAGCGGCTCGCCGCCGACGAAACACTGAGGGCCCGCCTGGTGCACGGCCTCGACCTGGCACTGCTGCCGGCCGGGACCACGGCTCCGGGCGAGCCCCTGTACGTGAAGGAATAGCTAGCCGTAGACCGGGCCGGTGTACTTCTCGCCCGGCCCCTGGCCCGGCTCGTCCGGGACGATCGAGGCCTCGCGGAACGCCAGCTGCAGCGACTTCAGACCGTCGCGCAGCGGCGCCGCGTGGAAGGAGCTGACCTCGGTCGCGCTCGCGTCCAGCAGGCCGGCGAGCGCGGTGATGAGCTTGCGGGCCTCGTCCAGGTCCTTGTACTTCTCGCCCTCCTCGCTCAGCCCGAGCTTCACGGCGGCGGCGCTCATCAGGTTGACGGCGACCGTCACGATCACCTCGACGGCGGGGACCTCGGCGATGTCCCGGGTCATCGCGTCGAAGTCGGGGTTCTCAGGAGGGGTCTCACTCATGCCCCACACGATAGGTGGCCCCGTTGCGCCTTCGCGATGACGGGTCCGATTCGCCCTTCCCGGCCCGTGCTGCTAACCTTGTGTGACGACCGGCTGGACAGCATCCTGCCCAGCCCACAAGTGGAGGCTCCGATCTCCCACCTGACCGTCCTCCGGGACGGCGGGTCACCCGGTCAGGCGGCCACCATCGTTCCGTACGGACGATGGAGCCGCCCGAACTGCGCCCCGCGGTCCCCGCGGCGGTGCTCCGGCTGTCATTGGAGCCCCGCCTGTGATCGTCCGGGGCATTTTTGCTGCTTCGGCGCGGTTAGGTCTAGCGAAAAGACGTACGCGGCTGTCCGCCAGACAACCGTGTGGTGCTACCGAGGAGGATCCATCAGCGCCGAGCCCCGCATCAACGACCGGATTCGCGTTCCCGAGGTGCGACTTGTCGGTCCCAGTGGCGAGCAGGTCGGCATCGTGCCGCTCGCGAAGGCACTGGAGCTTGCGCAGGAGTACGACCTCGACCTGGTCGAGGTCGCGGCGAACGCCCGTCCGCCCGTGTGCAAGCTCATGGACTACGGGAAGTTCAAGTACGAGTCGGCCATGAAGGCCCGTGAGGCGCGCAAGAACCAGGCGCACACGGTCATCAAGGAGATGAAGCTCCGGCCGAAGATCGACCCGCACGACTATGACACCAAGAAGGGTCACGTCGTCCGGTTCCTCAAGCAGGGCGACAAGGTCAAGATCACGATCATGTTCCGTGGTCGCGAGCAGTCCCGTCCCGAGCTGGGCTACCGACTGCTGCAGCGCCTCGCGGAGGACGTCCAGGACCTCGGTTTCGTGGAGTCGAACCCGAAGCAGGACGGCCGCAACATGATCATGGTCCTCGGTCCGCACAAGAAGAAGACCGAGGCCATGGCCGAGGCCCGCCAGGCGCAGGAGGCCCGCAAGGCCGAAGCGAAGGCGAACCCCGGTAAGTCGCAGAACCCTGCCGAGGCTGAGGCGTCCGCCGAGGAGCCCGCCGAGGCGTGATCCCGGGGGACTTCGGTCCCCGAGGATGTAACCGATAGAAGAGCGACGCTCCACCGTGCCCGGTTTTCGCAACCGGGCACCGGAGCGCCACCGACGAGGAGATAACGGCGCTATGCCGAAGAACAAGTCGCACAGCGGTGCCAGCAAGCGCTTCAAGATCACCGGCTCCGGCAAGGTGCTCCGCGAGCGCGCCGGCAAGCGCCACCTGCTCGAGCACAAGTCGTCCCGCGTCACGCGTCGCCTCACCGGCAACGCCGAGATGGCCCCGGGCGACGCCGCGAAGATCAAGAAGCTTCTCGGCAAGTGACCTGCGGCGCCGTCTGAGCGCCGTCTGTCTGGACCGGGACCGAATCGTTTCCGGGTCGTGTGAGTACCCCCACGGCCCCGCTACAAGGAGTTAACAAGTGGCACGCGTCAAGCGGGCAGTCAACGCCCACAAGAAGCGCCGGGCGATCCTCGAGCAGGCCTCCGGCTACCGCGGTCAGCGTTCGCGCCTCTACCGCAAGGCCAAGGAGCAGGTCACCCACTCGCTGGTCTACAACTACAACGACCGCAAGAAGCGCAAGGGCGACTTCCGTCAGCTGTGGATCCAGCGCATCAACGCCGCTGCCCGCGCCAACGGCATCACCTACAACCGCTTCATCCAGGGTCTGAAGGCCGCGAACGTCGAGGTCGACCGCAAGATCCTGGCCGAGCTGGCCGTCAACGACGCCAACGCGTTCGCCTCGCTCGTCGAGGTCGCGCAGAAGGCGCTGCCGTCGGACGTCAACGCGCCCAAGGCCGCGTGACGCTGCGCTGGCATTGAGCCGACGCTCACTGGACCCGCAGGCCTCAGGGCTTGCGGGTCCTGCTGTTGAGGGCTTCCGCCGTCGTTCGGCCGCGGGTGCGTCGTGGCTTGTCGCGCAGTTCCCCGCGCCCCTGACGGGCGCTGCAACCCGGTGGCGTCACAAAGAGAAGACTTTCTGAAGGTGAAGGACAGGATGCCCACCCCCGAGCTGATCTCGCCCCGCTCCGCCCGAGTCGCCGCCGCCCGCCGGCTCGCCAAGCGGAACCTCCGGGGTAAGGACCGGCTGTTTCTCGCGGAGGGGCCGCAGGCCGTCAGGGAAGCGGCCGGGCATCGGGTCGACGGCACGCCCACCCTCGTCGAGGTGTTCGCCACCGTCGAGGCCGCGGAGCGGTACGCCGACATCATCGGGGCCGCGCGCGACGCCGGTGCCCGGGTGCACCTCGCCTCCGAAGAGGTCATCGCCGACATCTCCACCACCGTCACCCCGCAGGGGCTCGTCGGGGTGTGCCGGTTCCTCGACACGCCCTTCGAGGAGATCCTCGCCGCCCGGCCGAGGCTCGTCGCCGTCCTCGCCCACGTGCGCGACCCCGGGAACGCCGGCACCGTGCTGCGCTGCGCCGACGCCGCCGGCGCCGAGGCGGTCGTCCTCACCGACGCCTCCGTGGACCTGTACAACCCCAAGGCCGTACGCGCCTCCGTGGGCTCCCACTTCCATCTGCCGGTGGCCGTCGGCGTGCCCGTCGAGCGGGCCGTCGCGGGCCTGCAGGACGCCGGTGTGCGCATCCTCGCGGCCGACGGGGCGGGGGACCGTGACCTCGACGAGGAACTCGACAAGGGCACCATGGGCGGGCCGACCGCGTGGGTGTTCGGCAACGAGGCCTGGGGGCTGCCGGAGGAGACCCGCGCGCTCGCCGACGCCGTCGTACGCGTGCCCCTCCACGGAAAGGCCGAGAGCCTGAACCTCGCCACCGCCGCCGCCGTATGTCTCTACGCGTCGGCGCGTGCACAGCGCGCCTCCGGAGGGTGCCGCACCGTCACCCAGAGCTAGTAGGGTGACCAACTCGGGACCCTGCGCGGTCTGAGAGGTGGGGTACGGGGATGAGCGTGGCCGGCACGAGCACCGCGCCGCAGGGGCGGGACGCGCGGCGCACACCCGTGCCCCGGCAGGGTGACCACGGCTGCGGCCTCGAGCCCGACCAGCTGCCCGACGGCCTCGTCGTCGCCGACGAGCACGGCCGCGTCGTCTGCTTCAACGCCGCCGCCGCCCGGATCACCGCCGTACGCGCCGCCGACGCCCTCGGCCGGCCCCTGGAGAAGGCGCTGCCGCTGGAGGACCTGGAGGGCCGCCGCTGGTGGCAGCTCACCGATCCCTACGGGGGGCTCGCGATCCGGACCCGGCAGCCGGAGCGCAACCTCTTGCTGCCCGGGGTGCGGGAAGTGCTCGTCTCCGCCCGCTATGTGCGCGCCGCGCCCCTCGGGCCCGTGCAGCGTGTCGTCGTCTCGCTCCGGGACACCGAGGCCCGCCGCCGTACCGAGCGCAGCCACGCCGAGCTGATAGCGACGGTCGCCCATGAACTGCGCTCGCCCCTCACCTCCGTGAAGGGCTTCACCGCCACGCTCCTCGCCAAGTGGGAACGCTTCACCGACGACCAGAAGCGGCTGATGCTGGAGACCGTCGACGCCGACGCCGACCGGGTCACCCGGCTCATCGCCGAGCTGCTGGACATCTCACGGATCGACTCCGGGCGGCTGGAGGTGCGCCGGCAGCCCGTCGACATAGGAGCCGCCGTCTCCCGGCACATCCAGGCCTATGTCGCCGCCGGCCAGAGGGCCGACCGCTTCCTGCTGCGCATCGAGCAGCCGCTGCCCGCCCTGTGGGCCGACCCGGACAAGATCGACCAGGTGCTCAGCAATCTCCTCGAAAATGCCGTGCGGCACGGCGAGGGAACCGTCACCATAGACGTCACACCCTGCGCGTCCCCGCGCGAGGGCGAGCAAACGGGCACGTCGGTCACGGTGAGCGACGAGGGGCCCGGCATCCCGGAGGAGTCCATGAACCGCGTCTTCACCCGCTTCTGGCGGGGCAGCAAGCGCGGCGGCACCGGCCTCGGGCTGTACATCGTCAAGGGCATCGTCGAAGCCCACGGCGGCACCATCACGGTCGGCCGCGCCTCCGGCGGCGGCGCCGAGTTCCGATTTACGTTGCCCGTGGGGGCACCGGCGTATCTCGCCTGACGAGACCCGGAGCAGCCCGCGGGCGCATTCGCCCACCTCCACCCCGTTAGACTCGGCCTTTGGCAGCTTTGTGTCCTTCACGCGGCCCTCGCGAGTCGGTGACGGGGACCATCCGCCTGGGGGCACCTCCCAGCGTCAGCTGGGGGACAATCGGAAGCACGGGAAGAGATGTCGGCACCGAATAAGTCGTACGACCCTGTAGAGGTCGAGGCGTTGAAACCGGAAGAGATCGAGCGCATGCGGGACGGGGCGCTCGCCGCCTTCGCCGCCGCGGACTCCCTCGACGCGCTCCACGAGGCCAAGGTCGCCCACACCGGCCCCGCCTCACCGCTGGCCCTCGCCAACCGCGAGATCGGCGCCCTGCCCCCGCACGCCAAGGCCGAGGCCGGCAAGCGCGTCGGCATGGCCCGCGGCGCCGTGAACAAGGCCCTCGCCGCCCGGCAGGCCGAGCTGGAGGCCGAGCGGGACGCCCGCGTGCTGGTCGAGGAGGACGTCGACGTCACGCTGCCGTACGACCGCGTCCCGGCCGGCGCCCGCCACCCGCTGACCACGCTCTCGGAGCGCATCGAGGACATCTTCGTGGCCATGGGCTACGAGGTCGCCGAGGGCCCGCAGGTCGAGGCGGAGTGGTTCAACTTCGACGCCCTGAACATCGGCCCGGACCACCCGGCCCGCGGCGAGGCGGACACCTTCTTCGTGCAGGGCCCGGACGGCGGCACCGAGTCCGGCGTCGTGCTGCGCACCCACACCTCGCCCGTGCAGATCCGCTCGCTGCTCGGCCGCGAGCTGCCGGTCTACGTGATCTGCCCCGGCGTCGTGTACCGCACCGACGAGCTGGACGCCACCCACACCCCGGTCTTCCGCCAGGTCGAGCTGCTCGCCGTGGACGAGGGCCTGACCATGGCCGACCTCAAGGGCACCCTGGACCACATGGTCCAGTCGCTGTTCGGCGCGGGCATGAAGACCCGGCTGCGGCCGAACTTCTTCCCCTTCACCGAGCCGAGCGCCGAGATGGACATGCTCTGCTACGTCTGCAAGGGCGAGTCCGTCGGCAACCCCGACCGGCCCTGCCGCACCTGCTCGTCCGAGGGCTGGATCGAGCTGGGCGGCTGCGGCATGGTCAACCCGCGGGTGCTCACCGCCTGCGGCGTCGACCCGGAGAAGTACAGCGGCTTCGCCTTCGGGTTCGGCATCGAGCGGATGCTGATGTTCCGCCACAACGTCGAAGACATGCGAGACATGGTCGAGGGTGACGTCCGGTTCACCCGGCCGTTCGGGATGGAGATCTGATGCGGGTCCCGCTTTCTTGGCTGCGGGAGTACGTCGACCTGCCGGCGACGGAAACCGGCCGCGACGTCCAGGAGAAGCTCGTGTCGGCCGGCCTCGAGGTCGAGACCGTCGAGCAGCTCGGCGCCGACCTCAAGGGCCCGCTGGTCGTCGGTCAGGTGCTGACCATCGAGGAGCTGACCGAGTTCAAGAAGCCGATCCGCTTCTGCACCGTCGACGTCGGCCAGGCCAACGGCACCGGCGAGCCCCAGGAGATCGTCTGCGGCGCCCGCAACTTCGCCGTCGGGGACAAGGTCGTCGTGGTGCTCCCCGGCGCCACGCTGCCCGGCGGCTTCTCCATCGCCGCCCGAAAGACCTACGGCAAGGTCTCGCACGGCATGATCTGCTCCAGCGACGAGCTGGGCATGGGCGACGACGGCAACCACGGCATCATCGTGCTGCCGCCGGAGACCGAGGTCGGCAAGGACGCCATCGAGCTGCTGGAGCTGGTCGACGAGGTCCTGGACATCGCCGTCACCGCCAACCGCGGCGACTGCCTGTCCATCCGCGGCGTGGCCCGCGAGGCCGCCATCGCCTACGGCCTGCCGCTGCGCGACCCGGCCCTGATCGACGTACCGGCCCCGAACGCCTACGGCTACCCCGTCCAGGTCTCCGACCCGTTCGGCTGCGACCGGTTCACCGCGCGCACGGTCACCGGCCTGCGCCCCGAGGCCCGCTCGCCGATCTGGCTGCAGCGCCGGCTGCAGAAGGTCGGCATGCGCCCGATCTCGCTCGCCGTCGACGTCACGAACTACGTGATGATGGAGCTGGGCCAGCCGCTGCACGCCTACGACCGCAGGCTGGTCCAGGGCACCATCGGCGTGCGCCGGGCCCGGGAGGGCGAGAAGCTCGTCACCCTCGACGGCGTCGAGCGCAAGCTGCACGCCGAGGACCTGGTCATCACCGACGACCGCGGCCCCATCGGCCTGGCCGGCGTGATGGGCGGCGCCAACACCGAGATCGCCGATCACGAGGTCACCGAGGACGGGGTGAACGGGACCACCGACGTGGTCATCGAGGCGGCCCACTTCGACGCCGTCGCGATCGCCCGTGCGTCCCGCCGCCAGAAGCTGCTGTCCGAGGCGTCCCGCCGCTTCGAGCGCGGCGTCGACCCGCAGGCCGCCGCGGCCGCCGCGCAGCGCACCGTGGACCTGCTGGTGCTGCTCGCGGGCGGTACGGCCGAGGCCGGCGTCACCGAGGTCATCGCGCCCTCGGCGCCGCACACCATCACCATCCCGGCCGACCATCCGGACAAGGTCGCGGGTGTCGTCTACGGCCGTGAGACGGTCGTCCGCCGCCTCCAGCAGGTCGGCTGCGACGTCTACGGGCAGGACGAGCTGATCGTCACCGTCCCGTCCTGGCGGCCCGACCTGGTCGACCCGAACGACCTCGCCGAGGAGGTCATCCGCCTCGAGGGCTACGAGAACCTGCCCTCCACCCTGCCCAAGCTCCCCTCCGGCCGTGGGCTGACCCACCGCCAGCGGCTGCACCGCCGGGTCGGCCGCGCGCTGGCCGGCGCGGGCTATGTCGAGGCGCCGAACTACCCCTTCGTCGGCGAGCAGGTCTTCGACCAGCTCGGCCTGGCGGCCGACGACCCGGCCCGCCGCGTGGTCAAGCTGGTCAACCCGCTCAGCGACGAGGAGCCCGCGCTGCGCACGACGCTGCTGCCGGGCCTGCTCGGTGCCCTGCGGCGCAACGACGGCCGGGGCTCGCACGACCTGGCGCTGTTCGAGACGGGGCTGGTGTTCCACCCCCGTGAGGAACAGCGTGTCGCCATGCACCTGCCGGTCGACCGGCGTCCCACCGACGAGGAGATCGCCGCGCTGAACGCCGCGCTGCCCGTGCAGCCGCGGCACGTGGCCGTGGTCCTCACCGGCGCCCGTGAGCAGGCCGGCTGGTGGGGCAAGGGCCGTCCGGCGGACTGGGCGGACGCGGTGGAGGCCGGACGCGCCGTGGCACGGGAGGCCGGCGCCGAGCTGATCGTCCGCAAGGGCCAGTACGGCCCCTGGCACCCCGGCCGCTGTGCCGAGCTGGTGGTCGTCGCCGAGGGGGCGGAGCAGGTCGTCGGCCATGCGGGCGAGCTGCACCCGCGGGTGCTGAAGGCCCTGGGGCTGCCCGAGCGCACCTGTGCGATGGAGCTCAACCTGGACGCCCTGGAGACGGTGGGCGACGGCGCTCCGCAGGCACCGCGGATCTCGACGTTCCCGGTCGCCACGCAGGATGTCGCCCTCGTGGTCGACAGGCCCGTCCCCTCCGGGGAGGTCGAGGCGGCGCTGCGTGAGGGCGCGGGTGAACTCCTCGAGTCCATCCGGCTGTTCGACGTGTACGAGAACGCGGAGCAGCTGGGCGAGGGCAGGAAGTCGCTGGCGTACGCGCTGCGGTTCCGGGCCGGTGACCGGACGCTGACGGTGGACGAGGCGTCTGCCGCCCGGGACGCGGCGGTTGCCCTCGCGGGCGAGCGGACCGGTGCGGTTCTGAGGGGCTAGCCCGTCGACCGGGCGGGCAGCCGCTTATCGACCGGAGTCCCGCGCCCGTTCGGGGCGCGGGACTCCGGTCGATCATGGGGAACCGGGCGACACATGGCCCCACCCGGAAGGGGACGTGCGGACCTTCCGAGATTCAGCTCCCATGGTCGGCCGACTGCATAAATGCAGGTTGACCGGCTGCTTGCTCACTCATTCGAGTGGCAACGGGGGGTGAGCCGACCCATCCCGGCCATGCCCTCGACAGAATCGGACCGGCCTTTCGGGGTCGGTCCGTCTGCTCTTTCAGGGCCCACATGGGGGACCAGAGGCATGATCCGCATCAAGGCACGGGCGCCCACCGCGCGGGGGGCCGTACTGCCCACGGTCTGGGGAGCCGTGGCGGTCGCCTACAAGTTCGGCTGCCCGCTCGCCCAGCAGAACGGCCTCGGCGCGCGCATCGTCACCAGCGCCGTCTTCTTCGCCGTCGGCACCGGGCTGATCTTCCATGTGCGCCGCGCGCTGCTGCGGGAGCTGCGGCAGGTCCGCCGGGTGGCGCGGGCCGCGCAGAGCGTCGTACTGCGTCCCCTGCCGCCACGCCTCGACGGGCTGAACGTCGCCGCCGCCCAGCTGTCCGCGGACCGGGGCGCGTGCGTCGGCGGTGACCTGTACGAGGCGATCGCCACCGAGCACGGGGTGCGGGTGGTGATGGGCGACGTACGCGGGCACGGTCTGGCCGCGCTCGGCACGGTCGCCGCCGTGCTGGGCAGTTTCCGCGAGGCCGCCCACGACGAGCCCGAACTCGGCGGCGTCCTGGGCCGGCTGGACCGCGCCCTCGCCCGGCACCTGCGCGAACGCGCCCGCGCCGAACACCCCGCGAACGGCGGCCAGGACCCCGACCACCCGGTCGCCGAGGAGTTCGTCACCGTCCTGCTCCTGGAGATCGACCGCGACGGACGGCTGCGCGCCCTCAACTGCGGTCACCCGTGGCCGTATCTGCTCAGCGGCACGAGAGTCGAGCCGTTGACGCGCGTCGACCCGCTTCCGCCACTGGGTCCCTTCCCGCTTCCGGCCGAGCTGGAGGCCGAGTCCTGTGGTCATCTGGTTCCGGGTGAGTCCCTGGTTCTGTTCACGGACGGAGTGGAGGACGCGCGGGACAGCCGGGGCCGGTTCTTCTCGCTGCCGGGGACGCTGAGCGACGTCGTACGGGATCACCCCGTCTCTCCCCAGACGGTCCTGCGCACCGTCTTCGCCGCGCTCCTGCAGCACACGTCCGGCAAACCCACGGACGACACAGCGCTACTGGTCCTGCGGAACGACCGAACGTGGGGCGAGCCCTCCTGCCCGGGGGCGCGGCACCCTCGTGGTCGACCCGGCCAAGCCACCGCTTTTCGAGGGGGAGCCGGCGGCTTGGCCGGCACCTAAGTCAAGCGGTCCGGCACGCTGAGCGACACCGCGTGCACAGCCCGGATGCACGTGTTCCGTTCACACCCCGTGTGAAGGCGAGCGCACTACGCTGAACGGCACCAGGCCACCCGGGGGGCATCCCATGCAGCCCAACACTCTGCTCGACGCGATCCTGGACGAGGCGGGGATCTCGCACGCCGGTCTCGCCGCCCACGTCAACCAGGCGGGCCGGAGACGGGGCCTCGCGCTCCGGTACGAACACACCGCCGTGGCACGGTGGTTGAAAGGCCAGCGACCGCGCGGCCAGGTCCCCGACCTGATCTGCGAGGTGCTCGCCGCCCGCCTCCATCGTCCCGTCACCCTCGACGACATCGGCCTGGGCGTACCCGGCGAGCCCAGCACCCCGCACGTCGGCTCGCTGAACGGTTTCGTGGAGCGGGCGACCGCCCTGTGGCGCTCCGACGAACAGCAGCGGCCGCACGTCCTGGGCGCCCCCGCCGTCACCGGGACCCCGGCCGTGATGCCGGTCTGGGAGTGGGAGAACCCGCCCGAGGACGTCGATGTCTCCCGCGGCGGCCGGCACCGGGTCACCCCGGCCGACATCGAGATGCTGCGCGCCGCGCGGACGCACTACGAGCAGATGTACCGCAAGGCCGGCGGCATCGCGACGCGCACCCGGATCGTCGGCTTCCTCAACGCCGAGGCGGCTCCGCTGCTGCGCGGCAGCTACACCGACGCCACCGGACGCCAACTGCACCGCGCCACCGGCGGTTTGGTGGCCATCGCGGGCATCTGCGCCTACGACTCCGACGCCCACGGTCTCGCCCAGCGCTACTTCCACCAGGCGCTCCGGCTGGCGAAGGCCAGCGGCGACCGGGGACTTGGCGCGTACGTCATAGCGCTGCTGGTCAACCAGTCGCTGTTCATGCGGGAGTACCGGCAGGCCGTCGCCTTCGCCGAGGCCGCGCTGCGGGCCGCCGGCAAGCACATCACCCCGGCGCTCGCCTCCGACCTGTACGCGATGCAAGCCAAGGCGTACGCCCACCTCGGCGACTCCGCGGGGGCCCTGTCCTGCATCCGGCGCGCCGAGGCGGCGGCCGAGCGGATCCGGCGCGGCCACGAGCCCGACGAGACCGGCTATGTCCAGCCGGGCCTGGTCAATGTGCAGGTGGCCGAGGCACTGCTCAGCCTCGGCGAGCTGGCCGCCGCCCGGGAGCACGCGGCGGCGGCCGTCGACAACCCGGCCCACGACCGGGGGCGGGTGCACCGGCTCGCCATGCTCAGCACCATCGAGCTGCGCCAGGGCAACGCCGACAAGGCGGTGGCCACCGCTGTGCAGATGGCCGAGCAGGCACGCGGAATGGAGTCCCAGCGGCTGCGCGACAGACTCCGCGCGGTACGCGAACACCTGGCGCGCTGTGGCTCGGCCGGCACCGCCGAAGCCGCCGAACTCATCGACGGGGCACTGCGCGTACCGCTGTAGGCCCCCTGTAGGTGCACAGTCCCTGCTGCGATATTGCCACTTACTCGACGGAAGGTGGCAGAACCGTGCAGTGGACGAAGCAGAACGAACAAACTGTGTATGAAAACCGCTGGTTCAGCGTCAATCTCGCAGATGTCGAGCTGCCGGACGGCCGGCACCTGGACCACTTCCTGATCCGGCTGCGGCCCGTGGCCGTGGCGACCGTGGTCAACGAGGCCAACGAGGTGCTGCTGCTGTGGCGGCACCGCTTCATCACCGACAGCTGGGGCTGGGAGCTGGCCGCGGGCGTCGTCGAGGACGGCGAGGACATAGCGAGCGCGGCCGCCAGGGAACTGGAGGAGGAGACCGGCTGGCGGCCGGGGCCCCTGCACCACCTGATGAGCGTGGAGCCGTCCAACGGCCTCACCGACGCCCGGCACCACATCTACTGGTCCGACCGGGGCGAGTACATCGGGCATCCCGTGGACGACTTCGAGTCGGACCGCCGGGACTGGGTCCCCCTCAAACTCGTTCCCGACCTGATCGCCCGTGGGGAGGTCCCGGCCGCCAACATGGCGGCCGCGTTACTCCTGCTGCACCACCTCAGGCTCGCCGAGGGCTAGCGGGCCAGGGCCTGCCAGATCGTCACGAGGAGCGCGCCCAGTGAGGTGAGCACGGCGAGCGAGGGCAGCGGCCAGCGTGCGTGTTCCAGCGCGTTCAGGCGGGTGTCCAGCTCGTCCAGTTCCTTGGTGGTCTCGTCGGTCCGGTGCCGCAGCAGCGCCAGCCCTCCCTCGACGTGTGCGTAGGCCACGTCGAGGCGGCGCCGTAACTCTGCGAGTTCTCCCTGGACCACGGGATGCTCCGGATGGGCGGTCACGTGTCCACTCCTTTCCGTAGTCGGACGGTGTTGCATCCCTTGCATGGGCATGAGGAGTCAACTCGCCCGGCGGACACGTGGGGAGCGTGTGCGACGGGCATATGCGTGCCCGTCGCACACACGGAGTGTGAAGCGCCGTTGTGCGCGATCAGCCGTAGGTGTAGAAGCCCGAGCCGGTCTTCCGGCCCAGCCGGCCCGCCTCGACCATGCGCTGGAGCAGCGGGGGAGCGGCGTACAGCGGCTCCTTGTACTCGGCGTACATGCTGTTGGCGATGGAGACGATGGTGTCCAGGCCGATCAGGTCGGACAGCTTCAGGGGGCCCATCGGGTGGGCGCAGCCCATCTCCATGCCGTTGTCGATGTCCTCGCGGCTCGCGATGCCCGACTCGAACATCCGGATCGCGGAGAGCAGATAGGGCACGAGCAGCGCGTTGACCACGAAGCCGGAGCGGTCCTGGGCGCGGATGGCGTGCTTGCCGAGCACCTTCTCCGCGAAGACCTGGGCGCGGCTGAGGGTGCCCTCGGAGGTGGTGAGCGCCGGGATCAGCTCGACCAGCTGCTGCACCGGGGCCGGGTTGAAGAAGTGGATGCCGACCACGTGGTCCGGGCGGGAGGTGGCGACCGCCAGCTTCACCAGCGGGATCGAGGAGGTGTTGGAGGCGAGGATCGCGTCCGGGCGGGTCACCACCTGGTCGAGGACCTGGAAGATCTCCGTCTTCACCGGCTCGCTCTCCACCACGGCCTCGATCACCAGGTCGCGGTCCGCGAACTCGCCGAGGTCGGTGGTGAAGGTGAGCCGCGCCTGCGTGGCGTCCCGCTCCTCCTCGGTGATCTTGCCGCGCTCGGCGGCCTTGGCCAGGGAGGTGAACAGCCGGGTACGGCCGATCTCCAGGGCCTCGCCGGTGGTCTCGGCGACCTTCACGTCCAGTCCTGCGCGGGCGCACACCTCGGCGATGCCGGCGCCCATCTGGCCGCAGCCCACGACTCCGACGCGCGCAATGTCTCCCGCTGGGATGCCCGTCACATCGTCCCCTTCGCTGGTTCTCCGGCTCGCCGGCAGGACACCGGGTTTCGGCGCCTGCTCCGATCGAGCACGTTACCGTCAAGTATCGATGATCGATCGGCCGGGTGGGTGCATCCTGTGGCGCGGGACGATCCGTGAGGGAGCGGATCCGGAGCGTATGGGGGTGTGCACATGGGGCATCTGTCACGGCGGGCCTTCACGCTGGCGGCGCTGTCGACGCTGGCCACGGCGCAGGGCGCGGCAGCGGCCGCGGGTCATCGGCCCCGCGCGGCCGCCGAGATGCGGGGCGTGTGGCTCGCGACCGTGTCCAACCGGGACTGGCCGTCCCGGCCCGGGCTCACGGCCGCGGCACAGCGGGCGGAGCTGACCGCCCATCTCGACCGGGCGGCCCGCGACCGGCTCAACACGGTGGTCTTCCAGGTACGGCCCACCGCCGACGCGCTGTGGCCGTCGCCGTACGAGCCGTGGTCCGAGTACCTCACCGGCACCCAGGGCAAGAGCCCCGGCTGGGACCCGCTGGGCACCGCGGTGCGCGAGGCCCATGCGCGGGGCCTGGAGTTGCACGCCTGGTTCAATCCGTACCGGATCGCGAACCACACCGACCTCGGCCGGCTCGCGGCCTCGCACCCGGCCCGCAGGCACCCGGACTGGGTGGTGCCCTACGGCGGGAAGCTCTACTACAACCCGGGTCTGCCCGAGGTCCGCGCCTTCGTCCAGCGGGCGATGCTCGACGCGGTCGCCCGGTACCCGGTCGACGGCGTCCACTTCGACGACTACTTCTACCCGTACCCGGTCGCGGGGCAGACCTTCGACGACGATGACGCCTACGACCGCTACGGCGGCGACTTCCCGAGCCGGGCCGACTGGCGGCGGGACAACATCGACAGACTGGTGCGGGAGACGGCCGCCGGAATCAGGCGGGTCCGGCCCGGCACCCGGTTCGGGATCAGCCCCTTCGGGGTCTGGCGCAACGCCTCGACGGATCCGCTCGGCTCGGACACGCAGGCGGGCGTGCAGACCTACGACGACCTGCACGCGGACACCCGCAGATGGGTGCGCGAGCACTGGATCGACTACATCGTGCCGCAGCTGTACTGGCACATCGGCTTCGCCGCCGCCGACTACGCGAAGCTGGTCGACTGGTGGGCGGCGGTCGCGAAGGGCACGAGGACACGCCTCTACATCGGCGAGGCCCTGTACAAGGCCGGGGCCGCCGGGCAGCCCTCGGCCTGGCAGGACCCGGCCGAACTGTCCCGGCACCTCACCTTCGCCGCCCGTTACCCGCAGGTGCGCGGGCATGTGTTCTTCGCCGCCAAGGACGTGGCGGCCGATCCGATCGGGGCGATGTCACGTGTGATCACCGACCACTACGGGCGATCGGCGAAGCCGCCCCGCTGATCGATCGCCCGCTCGTCGCGGTGCTTGACCTGGCAGTCGGGTCCGGGGGACATGATCGCCTCGTGTCCGTCCTTGAACCGTACGCGGTAGGGCGGGCTGCCCTCGGCACCCAGGACCTCGACTACTTCCGATTCCTGGTCGTGTTGGCCGACCACCCTGCCGTGCTGCACAAGATGGTCGCCCTTGGATGCACGCATATTGCAGGCCCTCCTCATGATCACGACCGCTGGGTGACGGCGATGCACACGAGCACGGCGACGGCTGTCACCGGGGCGGCGGCCGTGAAGTGCTCGCCCAGCAGCAGCGCCGACCACACCAGTGTGAGCAGCGGCTGAGCCAACTGCAACTGGCTGGCCCGGGGGATGCCGATGACCGCCATCCCCCGGTACCAGACGACCAGGCCGAGGAACTGCGAGCCCAGCGCCACCCACAGCAGGCCGGCGATGCCGTGCCCGGTGAGCTGGACGGGCTCGTACGTCAGGGCCACCGCGGCGGCCGGCACGCTCAGCGGCAGGCACAGCACCAGCGCCCAGCCGATCACCTGCCAGCCCGGCATGATCCGGGCCAGCCGGCCGCCCTCCGTGTAGCCGGCCGCGCACACCAGCAGGGCCGCGAACAGATACCCGTCGGCGGTCGTGAGCGCGCCGCCGCTCTGCCCGACCGTGAAGGCGACCACGGCCGCGGCGCCCGCCAGCGCGGCCGTCCAGAACCGGCGCGAGGGGCGGCTGCCGGTGCGCAGCGCCGAGAACACGGCCGTGGTCAGCGGCAGCAGCCCCACCACGACGGCGGCGTGCGCGGTGGTGGAGGTCTGCAGGGCGAGCGTCGTCAGCATCGGGAAGCCGGCCACCACGCCGGCGGCGACGACGGCGAGACCCGGCAGATGCCGGCGCTCCGGCAGCGGTACCCGCAGCGCGAGGAGGCAGCCGCCCGCGACCAGCGCGGCGAGCACACTGCGCACGGCCACCAGCGACCAGGGACCGAAGCCCTGCAGACCCCAGGCGGTGGCAGGGAAGGTCAGGGAGAAGGAGGCCACGCCGAGGGCGGCGAGACCGGTGCCGAGGCCGCGGCGCTCGCGGGGAGCGGTGACCGCTATCGCACTGGGGGCAGTAGCGCTACTCTGGGTTCTCATGCATCAGCGTAGCAGTGTCAATGATTTGGCAGAACAGCTCCGGCGAGACCTTGACCGCTACTCTCCAGGTGGAAAGCTCCCGTCGAGCCGGACGCTGGTCGAGCGGTTCCACGTGAGCCCGGTGACCGTCTCGCGCGCCCTCGCCCAGCTCGTCGCCGAGGGACTGGTGGTCACCCGGCCCGGGGCCGGCGCCTTCCGGGCCCGGCCCGGCACGGCGCAGACCCCGGCCGGGGACACCTCCTGGCAGGAGGTCGCGCTGAGCGCCGACGGCGCCGCCGAGCTCGTACCGCGTACGGTGGACGCCTCCGGGGTCACCGTCTCGCTGGCCGCGCCGCCGCCCGGCGTGCTGGAGTTCAACGGCGGCTATCTGCACCCCTGTCTCCAGCCCGAGCGGGCCATGGCGGCGGCACTCGCCCGCGCCGGGCGGCGGCCCGGGGCCTGGGGGAGGCCGCCGCTGGAGGGACTGCCGGAGCTGCGGGAGTGGTTCGCGCGCGGCATCGGCGGGGGCGTCACCGCGGCCGAGGTGCTGATCGCGGCCGGCGGTCAGTCCGCGCTGGCCACCGCCCTGCGCGCGCTCGCCCCGCCCGGCGCCCCCGTCCTCGTCGAGTCGCCCACCTACCCCGGCATGCTGGCCCTCGCCCGCGCCGCCGGACTGCGCCCGGTCCCGGTGCCCGTCGACCCCGACGGAGTGCGCCCCGAGCTGCTCGCCGACGCCTTCCGGGCCAGCGGCGCCCGGGTGTTCGTCTGCCAGCCCCTGTTCCAGAACCCCACCGGTGCCGTCCTGGCCCCCGACCGGCGCGCCGAGGTGCTGCGCATCGCCCGCGAGGCCGGCGCCTTCGTCATCGAGGACGACTTCGTACGGCGCCTGGTGCACGCCGATGCGGGCCCGCTGCCCCGCCCGCTGGCCGCCGACGACCCGGACGGCGTGGTCGTGCACGTCGGCTCGCTGACCAAGGCGACCTCGCCCAGCTTCCGGGTGAGCGCCCTGGCCGCGCGCGGTCCGGTGCTGGAACGCCTGCGGGCCATCCAGGTCGTGGACAGCTTCTTCGTCCCCCGGCCGCTGCAGGAGGCGGCCCTCGAACTGGTCGGCTCCCCGGCCTGGCCCCGTCATCTGCGGGCGCTGTCGGCCGAGTTGAAGGCCCGCCGCGACGCCATGACGGCCGCGCTCGCCGTGCACCTGCCCGAACTCGCCCTGCCGCACGTCCCGTCCGGCGGCTACCACCTCTGGCTCCGGCTGCCCGACCGGACCGACGAGTCCGCCCTCACCGCGGCCGGCCTGCGCGCGGGCGTCGCCCTCACCCCCGGCCGCCCCTACTTCAGCGCCGAACCTCCCGCGGCCCACCTCCGCCTGAGCTTCGCGGCCGTCGCCGGCACGGGGGAGATCGCCGAGGGGGTACGGCGGCTGCGGGCGGCCTGCGACGAGGTGTTCTAGGGCACGGTGACCAGGGCGCAGGTGAACTCCAGCGACGCGAACAGCTCCGGGGTCAGCCGGACTCCGGTGATCCGGTGGGCGAGCGCGAAGGCGGCCTCGGTGTGCCCGGTGAAGTCCCGCTCGTCGTCCGCTCTCAGGTCGAAGCCGGACTCCCGCATCTCGGTGAGGAGCCCGTCGGGGTCGGTGCCATGGCGATGGGAGGGGAACAGCGGCTCGAAGCCGAGACGTATCTCGCCGTCCTCCGACCAGTGGAAACTGTCCACCGCGTTGACGTTCCGGAAGTGCGAGACCACCGTACGGCCCCGGCTGACGGGATCCATCAGTTCGGAGCGGTTGCCCACGTACCCGTTGTACTCGACCATCAGTGTCCAGTCGCCGACGGCCGCGACACCGACGAGCAGTCTGTCGTCCTCGTACTCGTCCCAGGCGTCGTACGACGGCTCGGCCAGCGCCGCCACCCCGGTCACCCGCCCGTCGGGTTCCGCCCGCAGCTCCCGCAGCAACCGGTCGGGTGTCATGTCCTGCACCAGTGTGACGCAGTAGGCCTCCAGGAGGTCCTGGTGCCGCTCCCTGAGCCAGCCGTAGTCGGCGGCCGTCGTGATCTCGGTCATGAGTGCAGCTTGCCAGGGACCACTGACAACGCGGGGCGCGAGCGGCCGGGCGCCCGGCCGCTGGATCGCGGCGGCACGTGGAGGCCGCGTCCCGCGGGGTAAGCGGCCGCACACCCTGAGTAGCTCACAGGGGTCAGCCCTTGACCTTCGCACACGACCGTCACACCATCACCGCATGCCACTGAGGGTGACGTTTGTCGCCGCCGCGCGCAGCGCCCCGCTGCTCGCCGAGCGTTTCGCGGACGACCGGCCGCTGGACCAGGCCGGCTGGGACGAGGTGCGGCGCGCCGCCGGGGACCTGCTGCCGCTGGCCGCGGCCGAGCTGCGGTACTGCTCGCCGACCCCGCGCAGCCGGGCCACCGGCGACGCCCTGGGGTACGCCCCGCTGGTCCAGCCGGCGCTGCGGGACTGCGACATGGGCCGCTGGCGCGGGATGACCCTGGGCGAGGCGATGGCCCGCGAGCCGGAGGCGGTGGACGCCTGGCTCGCCGACCCGCGCGCCGTTCCGCACGGCGGCGAGTCCCTGCTGACCTTCATCTCCCGGGTCGGCGGCTGGCTGGACACCCGGCCGGCCGAGGACGGCGGCCGGATCGTGGCCGTCGCCGAGCCCGCCGTGATCCGCGCGGCCCTGGTCTATGCCCTGAAGGCGCCGCCCGCGACCTACTGGAACATCGACGTGCGTCCGCTGTCCACGTCCACCGTCACCGGCCGCGCGGGTCGCTGGAACCTCCGCCTCGACGCCGCCTCGGCTCAGCCCTCGCGGGCATAGTCCGTGGTCAGCACCAGGTCCTTCGCCGGCCCGCCGACCCGCCACACCGAGCGCCAGCGGTCGGCGTCCCGCACGGTGAACTCACCCCGGTAGAGGTCGGCCGCGCACGGGTGCTCGGCGACGTACCACCCCGAGCTCAGGTCCAGCGCGTGAAAGGGCCGCCCGTCCGCGAACCGCACGTCCGCCGTGCCCGGCGTGGACCCCGGCAGGAACCGCAGTGTGCGGGTGGCGGGCCGGGTCACGCCCTGCCAGGTGAAGTCGCCGGACTCTTCGTGCAGCAGCCCTCCGGCCTCGAGCGGGGTGAAGACCGTCACCCCTGAGAAGTGCCCTTCCGCAGCGCCCGCCAGATCCCGGACCGTCCGCTCGACGTGCCAGCGGCCGGCCAGATGGGTCAGCACATCGGGGACCGGCCAGTACCGGGGCTGCACATCCATGAGGCGAGCTTACGGCCGGCCGTGCCCGCCCCATGGATGTGCTCACACCCCTCCTCTTACCGTGCGTTCGAAGTGCTGACCAATGTGTGATATTTCGAACATCGACCCCACGGCGCAGGGGCCCGCGAGGTACGACTTCTCGGTATGGGCCCGCGCCGGCGCCGGGACCACGCTCACCGTCACCCTCCAGGACTCCGGCGGCAGCCTGGCGACCGCCCGCCGGATCGCCGTGAAGAAGGGCGGCTGGGCCCGGTACAAGGCCACCTTCACCGCGAGCCGCACCAGCACCACCGGGCGGCTCACCGTCGGCTCCGAGGCCGTGGAAGGACACCATCGGCCCGGTCGAGCGGCGAGCCACCAACGCCAACTTCTGGGGCTACAACCAGTCCTACGGCCTCGGCTACTACGAGTACTTCCGCTTCGCCGAGGACATCGGCGCCATGAACAGGGCCGTGGACGACGACGCCCTGCTCAAGCGGCACATCCAGGACACCCTTGACCTGATCCCGTTCGCCAACGGCTCGGCGGCCTCGAAGTGGGGGCAGGGTGCGGGCGGAGATGGGCCACCCCAGGCCCTTCCACTTCACCCACATCGAGTTCGTCGCCTCCTACGCCCCGCTGTTCGCCGACGAGGACTCTGCGCAGGACGTGAGCGGCCCCGTCACGGGCGCCGTCGGCCTGTCCGCCTGGAACACCAGCGCCGCCTACGACGACGTGAAGGTCACCGCCGCCGACGGCTCGGCCCTGCTCGGCGACGACTTCTCCGGTGACGCCTCGACGTGGTCCCACACCGGCACCGGCAGCTGGAGCGTCCAGGCGGGCAGTACGTGCAGACCGACGCCACCGCCCAGAACACCGTGGTCTCCGCCGGCGACCCGTCCTGGCACGACTACGACCTCCATGTGAAGGCCGCCAAGAAGGCGGGTCAGGAGGGCTTCCTCGTCGCCTTCGGCGTCAAGGACACCGGCACCTACTACTGGTGGAACATCGGCCGCTGGAGCAACACCCAGACCGCCGTGGAGCAGGCGGTGGACGGCGGCAAGTCCGCCCTGATCGCCGAGCCGGGCTCGGTCGAGAGCGGCCGCGCCTACGACGCCGACATCAAGGTGCGCGGCCGGCAGGTCGCCCTCCACCTCGACGGACAGCAGTGGGGCGGCTTCACTGATCGTCAAGGTCGTCAACGACCAGTCCTCGGCGGCGCGAGCGGCGATCGACCTCGGCGGTGCGAGGGTCGCCTCCAGGGCGAAGGTGACGACGCTCGCCGCCGCTCCCGACGCGGTGAACAGCGAGACGTCCACGGCGGTCGCACCGCAGACGTCCACCTTCACCGGGGTCGCCGGCAGGTTCACCTACTCCTTCGCGGCCGACTCCGTCACGTTCCTCCGCATCAAGCAGAGGCGATCAAGCAGAGGTGATCAAGCGGAGGTGGCCGGCCGGAATATGCGTCGGGGAGGGAAACCGGACGCCCGGCTCTGTGCTGGGAGTGATCGGGGAGCGCACCAGCCGCGTCTACTACGAGGTGAAGGGTCGCCCGCACTTCCTGGTGAGGGCGACCGATGCGGAACGGACGAAAGACCTGATTCCTTGAAGCGACAGATCCTCACCTTCGCCGCGGTCGGTGTGCTCAACACCGCTGTCTATTACTGTCTCTACCTGCTGTTCCTCATATGGCTGCCCTATCTGGCGGCGCATGTGCTCGCCTTTGTGCTCAGCATGGTCGGCTCCTTCTTCCTGAACGCCCGCTTCACCTACCGGATCCGGCCCACCTGGCGTAAATTCCTGCTGTTCCCGCTGACCAATGTCACGAACTTCCTGATCACGACAGCCGGCGTCTACGTGATCGTCGACGTCCTGCACGCCGGCAGCCGCTTCGCCCCGCTGCTCGCCTCGGCGGCGGCGATCCCCGTCACCTTCGTCGTGTCCCGCTGGGTGATGCTCCCCGCGTCCCTCGCATAGTCCATTGCATAAAACTGCGGCGATACGTATAGTCATGCCATCACGAGGAGGATGGACATGGCGGTACGTGCGGCGGTGGCCGGAGCGAGCGGATACGCGGGCGGCGAGGCCCTGCGCCTGCTCCTCGCGCACCCCGAGGTCGAGATCGGTGCCCTGACCGGAAACTCCAACGCCGGTCAGCGGCTCGGCGTGCTGCAGCCGCATCTGCTGCCTCTGGCCGACCGCGTGCTGACGGAGACCACGGCCGAGGCGCTCGCCGGGCACGACGTCGTCTTCCTCGCGCTGCCGCACGGGCAGTCCGCCGCCGTCGCCGAGCAGCTCGGGCCCGACGTCCTCGTGGTCGACATGGGCGCCGACTTCCGGCTGAAGGACCCGGCCGACTGGGAGAGGTTCTACGGCTCCGCACACGCCGGTACCTGGCCCTACGGCCTCCCCGAACTTCCGGGTGCCCGCTCCGCGCTGGAGGGGTCCAAGCGCATCGCGGTGCCCGGTTGCTACCCCACCGCCGTCACCCTCGCCCTGTTCCCGGCCTACGCCGCCGGGATCGCCGAGCCGGAGGCGGTGATCGTCGCCGCGTCCGGCACCTCGGGCGCCGGCAAGGCACCCAAGCCGCATCTGCTCGGCAGCGAGGTCATGGGCTCCATGGCGCCGTACGGCGTCGGCGGCGGCCACCGGCACACCCCCGAGATGATCCAGAACCTCAGCGGGGTGGCGGGGGAATCCGTGAAGGTCTCCTTCACGCCGACGCTCGCGCCGATGCCGCGCGGGATCCTCGCCACGTGCAGCGCGACCGCCGTCGCGGGCGTGACGGCGGACTCCGTCCGCGCCGCCTACGAGAAGGCCTACGCCGACGAGCCCTTCGTCCGTCTGCTCCCCGAGGGCCAGTGGCCCGCGACGGCGTCCGTCCACGGTTCCAACGCCGTTCAGATCCAGGTCGCGTACGACGAGTCCGTGGGCCGCATCATCGCGATCAGCGCCATCGACAACCTGACCAAGGGCACCGCGGGCGGTGCCGTCCAGAGCATGAACATCGCCCTGGGTCTTCCCGAGACCACGGGGCTTTCCACGATCGGAGTCGCACCGTGAGTGTCACGGCAGCCAAGGGATTCACGGCGGCGGGCGTCGCCGCCGGGATCAAGGAGAACGGCAACCCCGACCTGGCCCTCGTGGTCAACAACGGGCCGCGCCGTGCCGCCGCGGGCGTCTTCACCTCCAACCGTGTGAAGGCGGCGCCGGTGCTGTGGTCCGAGCAGGTCCTGAAGAGCGGCCAGGTCTCCGCCGTCGTCCTCAACTCGGGCGGCGCCAACGCCTGCACCGGCCCCAAGGGCTTCCAGGACACCCACGCCACCGCCGAGAAGGTGGCCGAGGTGCTCGGCCGGGGCGCCATCGAGGTGGCCGTCTGCTCCACCGGGCTCATCGGCGTGCCGCTGCCCATGGACAAGCTGCTGCCGGGCGTCGAGACGGCCGCCGCCCAGCTGTCCGAGCACGGCGGTGAGAAGGCCGCCATCGCCATCAAGACCACCGACACCGTCCACAAGACCTCCGTGGTGACGAAGGACGGCTGGACCGTCGGCGGCATGGCCAAGGGCGCGGGCATGCTCGCCCCGGGCCTCGCCACCATGCTGGTCGTCCTCACCACGGACGCGGAACTGGACAACGGCGTACTGGACCAGGCGCTGAGGGGTGCCACGAAGGTCACCTTCGACCGCGTCGACTCCGACGGCTGCATGTCCACCAACGACACCGTCCTGCTGCTCGCCTCCGGCGCCTCCGGCATCACCCCGGAGTCCGAGGACTTCGCCGATGCCGTACGGCAGGTCTGCGACGACCTCGGGCAGCAGCTCATCCGGGACGCCGAGGGCGCCAGCAAGGACATCAAGGTCGAGGTGATCAACGCGGCGAGCGAGGAGGACGCCGTCGAGGTGGGCCGCTCCATCGCCCGCAACAACCTCCTCAAGTGCGCGATCCACGGCGAGGACCCCAACTGGGGCCGGGTGCTCTCCGCGATCGGCACCACCCGGGCCGCCTTCGAGGCGGACCGGCTCAACGTCGCCATCAACGGCGTCTGGGTGTGCAAGAACGGTTCGGTCGGCGAGGACCGCGAGAAGGTCGACATGCGCTACCGCGAGGTGCACATCGTCGCCGACCTGGCCGCGGGCACGGAGACCGCGACGATCTGGACCAACGACCTGACCGCCGACTACGTCCACGAGAACAGCGCCTACTCCTCATGAGCACTCGCAAGCACACGGCCCTGCCGAAGGCCCAGATCCTCATCGAGGCGCTGCCCTGGCTGGTCAAGCACAACGGCAGGACGGTCGTCATCAAGTTCGGCGGCAACGCCATGATCGACGAGGACCTGAAGGCCGCGTTCGCGCAGGACGTCGTCTTCCTTCACCACGCCGGCCTCAAGCCGGTCGTCGTGCACGGCGGCGGCCCGCAGATCAGCGCCGCCCTCGACAGGCACGGCATCGTCAGCGAGTTCAAGGCGGGCCTGCGCGTCACCACCGAGGACGCCATGGACGTCGTACGGATGGTGCTGGCGGGACAGGTGCAGCGGGAGCTGGTCGGTCTGCTCAACCGGCACGGGCCGCTCGCGGTCGGCCTGACCGGCGAGGACGCGCACACCATCACCGCGACCAGGCACCAGCCCGAGATCGACGGCGAACTGGTCGACATCGGGCGGGTCGGCGAGATCACCGCGATCGACACCGGCGCCATCGAGGCGCTGCTCGCCGACGGCCGCATCCCGGTCGTCTCCTCCATCGCCCGAAGTCAGGACGACGGACATGTCTACAACGTCAATGCTGATACGGCGGCTGCGGCACTCGCTGCGGCACTGGGCGCCGAGACCCTCATGGTCCTCACCGACGTCGAGGGCCTCTACGAGGACTGGCCGAACTCCGACGAGGTGATCAGCCGCCTGACCGCTTCCCAACTGGAGAAGCTGCTCCCGGAGTTGAGCTCCGGCATGGTGCCGAAGATGGAGGGCTGTCTGTACGCCGTGCGCAACGGGGTGCACACCGCCCGCGTCATCGACGGCCGGGTCCAGCACTCGATCCTGCTGGAGATCTTCACCGACGAAGGCATCGGCACCATGGTCGTGCCGGACGAACAGGGGGAGTCATGAGCAACCAGGAGCTGACCGCGCGGTGGCAGGGCGCGCTCATGAACAACTACGGCACCCCGCGCCTGCCGCTGGTGCGCGGCGAGGGCACCAGGCTGTGGGACGCCGACGGCAAGCAGTACCTGGACTTCGTCGGCGGGATCGCGGTCAACGCGCTCGGGCACGCGCACCCGGCCGTCGTGGAGGCCGTGAGCCGGCAGATCTCCTCCCTCGGCCACGTCTCCAACCTCTTCATCGCCGAGCCGTCCGTCGCCCTCGCCGAACGGCTGCTCCAGCTCTTCGGCCGGGAGGGCAGGGTCTTCTTCTGCAACTCCGGTGCCGAGGCCAACGAGGCCGCCTTCAAGATCGGCCGGCTCACCGGGCGCACCCACATGGTCGCCACCACCGGCGGCTTCCACGGCCGTACGATGGGCGCCCTCGCGCTCACCGGCCAGCCCGCCAAGCAGGAGCCCTTCCTGCCGCTGCCCGGCGAGGTCACCCACGTGCCCTACGGCGACGCCCAGGCGCTCGCCGCCGCGGTCACGGAGGAGACGGCGCTCGTCGTCATCGAGCCGATCCAGGGCGAGAACGGTGTGATCGTGCCCCCGGCCGGCTATCTGAAGGCCGCCCGCGCGATCACCGCCGCCACCGGCGCCCTGCTGGTGCTGGACGAGGTGCAGACCGGCGTCGGCCGCACCGGGACCTGGTTCGAGTACCAGGCCCACGAGGGCGTCCTGCCCGATGTCGTCACCCTCGCCAAGCAGCTCGGCGGCGGACTGCCGCTCGGCGCCACCGTGGCCTTCGGCCGGGCCGCCGAACTGCTCCGGCCGGGCCAGCACGGTACGACCTTCGGCGGCAACCCGGTCGCCTGCGCCGCCGGACTCGCCGTACTCGACACCATCGCCGACGACGGGCTGCTGGAGAACGTCAAGCGGCAGGGCGAGAAGCTGCGCGAGGGAATCGAGGGTCTCGGCCACCCGTTGATCGATTATGTGCGGGGCGCCGGCCTGCTCCTGGGTATCGTGCTCACCGGGCCGCACGCGCCACAGGTGCAGCAGGCGGCCCAGGAGGCCGGGTTCCTGGTGAACGCGCCCGCCGCCGACGTCGTACGGCTCATGCCGCCGCTGAACCTGTCCGACGACGAGGTGGGTGCCTTCCTCCGGGCGCTGCCCGGCATCCTCGACGCAGCGAACCCAGCGAATGGGGACGGACGATCCGGAGAATAGGACGACGATGAGCCAGGCGCAGGACCACGAGCAGGTGGCGGGTGCCGGACCGGCCGTGCCGCAGACCCGTACCGCGCGGCACCGCCGGATCGTGGACATCCTCAACCGGCAGCCGGTGCGGTCGCAGAGCCAGCTGGCGAAGCTGCTCGCCGACGACGGGCTGAGCGTCACCCAGGCGACGCTCTCCCGGGACCTCGACGAGCTGAACGCGGTGAAGATCCGCAACACCGACGGCGAGCTGATCTACGCGGTGCCGAGCGAGGGGGGTTTCCGCACCCCCCGTGCCCCCCTGGGGGAGTCGGCCAAGGAGGAGCGTATGCGGCGGCTCTCCCAGGAGCTGCTGATCTCCGCGGAGGCCTCCGCCAACCTGGTCGTCCTGCGCACCCCGCCGGGGGCCGCCCAGTTCCTCGCCTCGGCCATCGACCAGGCGGAGCTGCACGACATCCTGGGCACGATCGCCGGTGACGACACGCTGCTGCTGATCAGCCGGGACCCGACCGGCGGACAGGCCCTCGCGGACCACCTGCTCCGGCTGGCGCAGAACGGCCACTGAGCCCGCATGCGACCCCCCGCCCGGCGGCGGAGAATGACAGTGTGATCTTCCGCGGCGGGCGGGCAATCCCCTGGCGGCCGTCGGCCGTATACAGGGGTGTGTCGGGTTTCCGGTTCCCCGTGGGCCGCCTCCCGGACGAAGCCCTGCTGGCCGGGCTGGCCACCGGTGATCCGGAACTCGCGGTGATCTTCGTGCGCCGGTTCCAGCACCGGGTCTTCGGGGTCGCCATGGCCGTCACCGGGGATGCGCAACTCGCCGAGGACGTCGCCCAGTCGACGTTCGAGCGCGCGTGGCGGCACGCCCAGATCTACGACTCGCGCCGCGGCTCGGTCGCCACCTGGCTGACGACCATCGCGCACAACCTCGCCGTCGACGCCGTCCGGGCCCGGCGGACCGAGCCGATGGCACCCGAGGACCTCGACGCCGTCATCGGCGCCGTCACCGAGACCCCCGAGCAGTGGGCGCTGGCCGACGAGGCCTCCTCCCAGCTGCGGGCCGCCGTGGCACGGCTGCCCCGGGAACAGGCCAGGGCCCTGGTGATGGCCGGCATCTACGGAATGACGGCCCAGCAGATCGCCGACGCCGAGCACATCCCGCTGGGCACCGCCAAGACCCGGATCAGGGCCGCCATGGCGAAACTGCGCACCACACTCGCGCCTTTGAAGCGAGGCGACCATGTCCAGTGACACGAACTGCGACAAGCTGCGGGAGATCGGTGCCGAACTGGCGCTGGGCGTGCTGCCCGGCCGGGAGCGCGCCGAGGCGGTCGCCCATCTGGACCGGTGCGCGGACTGCCGGGAGTACGTCCGCCGGCTCACCCTGGTCGGCGACCGGCTGATCGGCCTGCTGCCGGACAGCGAGCCCCCGGCCGGGTTCGAGGCGCGGGTGGCGCGCCGGCTGGCCGAGCAGGCTGCGGCGCCCGACGCCCCCGGGGGCGCCTCCGGCCGTGTGTCCCGGGACCTGCGCGGGCGTGTCCGGCGGGGACGGCTGCGGCTCGCGGCCGTCGCCGCCGCGCTCACCGTCGCCGTCGGGTTCGCCGGCTGGGGGATCGGCACCGCCGTAGAGGCCGTCGTCGCCTCGACCGCGCCCGCCGCCGGATCCGAGCCCATGCTGGTCGGGGACATGATCTCGGCCACGAACGGCGGCGGCAAGGTCGGCGAGGTCTACGCCCACCCCGGGACCCCCGGCTGGATCTTCGTGTCCGTCGACTCCGCCGGCCCCCGCGGCTCGTACACCGGCAAGGTCACCTGTCTCCTGCAGCACTCCGACGGCACGACCGTCCGGGTCGGCGACTTCCCCCTGACCGCCGGACGCGGCGAGTGGGGTGTGGCCGCTCCCGGTGACCTGTCGACCCTCTCCGGCGCCCGGCTGACGACACCCGACGGCACGGTCCTCGCCACCGCCCACCTGGGGATGGGGCACGTCGTGGAGCCGTCGTAGGCAACGGGGCCGGCCCCCGTCAGGGGCGCTGCGGCAAGGTCGCTTCCAGGGCCGCGGCCAGCCCGGCGACCGTGGGCCGCTCAGCCGGGTCGGCCCGCAGACAGGCGTCGATCGCGGCGGCGAGCGCGGGCGGCAGCCGCCGCCGGGACGCGATCGGCGGTGCCGCCTCGTCGGCCTGCGCGTACCAGTCGTCCGCGCCGCCCTCGCCGGACTCGTCGGTTTCGTCCGCGGGGTCCCCGCAGCCGAAGGGCAGGTCACCGCACGCGACCTCGTACAACGTGCCGCCGATGCCCCACACGTCGGCCGCGGCCGTGAGCGGACCACCGCGGGCCTGCTCCGGCGCGAGACGGCAGAACGTGCCCACGCCGGCGGGCGCCGGTCCGGGCGGCCGGGCGACGCTCAGGTCCAGCACCTTGGCATGACCGCGCTCCACCACCACGTTGGACGGTTTCAGGTCCAGGTGCAGCAGACCCCGGCCGTGGAGGTAGTGGACCGCGGAACACAACTGCACACCGAGCAGCGCCACATCGGCGGCGGGCATCCGGCGCCGCAACCGGTGCACCAGGTGGGACAGGGACTCGCCGGTCAGCGTCTCCAGGACGACGAGCGGCTCGGGCGACTCGACGGTCTCGTAGCCCCGGACCAGATGCGGATGGCTGAACTCGCGCAGCCACCGGCCCTCGCGCAGCAGCCGCTCGCCCAGCCGCTCCTCGCCCCGACGGTCCGGTCGCAGCACCTTGATCACACACCGGCAGGCCCGTTCCTCGCTCCACGCGTCGTACACGTCGAGCCAGCCGGTGCGGGTCAGATGCGCCAGGATCCCGTACCCGGGCGCCGGTCTCGTCCCGGGTACGAGGGGCGCCGGGCCACTGCCCTGGGCGAGGGGACCGTTCACGACAGCACCGTGTCCGCGCTCAGCCGGTGCAGCCGGGCGTACGGCCCCTGGCCGCGCAGCAGGTCCTCGTGGGCGCCGTGTTCCACGACCCGGCCGTGGTCGAGCACCACGATCCGCGAGGCGTCGCGGACGGTCAGCAGGTTGTGGGAGATGACCACGGTCGTCCGCCCGGCCATCAGCCGGCGCAGCGGACCCATGATCCGCCGGCCCGACCGCACGTCGAGGCCGGTGGTCGGCTCGTCCAGCAGCAGCACGGGCGCGTCCCTGATCATGGCGCGGGCGATCGCCAGACGCTGGCACTGCCCGCCGGACAGCGTCCGGCCGCGCTGTCCGACCAGGGTGTCGTAGCCCTCGGGGAGCCGCTCGATGAACTCGTGGGCGTCCGCCGCGCGCGCCGCCGCGACGATGTCCGCCTCGCTCGCGCCGGGCCGCCCGTAGGCGATGTTCTCCCGCACGGTGCCATGAAGGACGAGGGTCTCCTGGAGCACCACGGCCACGCTCTCCCGTACGTCGGACAGCCGCAGCTCCCGCAGATCGGACCCGTCGAGCCGGACCGTTCCCCGTCCGGGGTCGTAGAACCGCAACTGGAGCTTGGCGACCGTGGACTTGCCGGCCCCGCTGGCGCCGACCAGCGCCAGTGTCTCGCCCGGGGCCACCTCGAAGGACACGTCCGACAGCGCCCAGGAGGAGCTGCCCGGATAGCGGAACCACACCCCGTCGAACTCCAGCGCGCCCCGCGCCCGGCCCAGCCGGCGGGCACCCGGCGCCTGGACGACCTGCGGCCGCTGGTCCAGCAGCTCGATGATCCGCTCGGCCGAGGCGGAGGCCGCGTAGAAGGTGGTGCCGAGCTGGGACAGGCCGTGAACGGGGCTGTAGAGCCTGCCGATCAGCGCCAGGAAGACCAGCAGACCGCCCAGCGTGAGCTGACCCTGCGCCAGTTTCCAGGTGCCCAGCCCCATGACCGCCAGGCCCCCGCTCACCTCGATCAGCTCGACGACGGGCCGGTACACGGCATGGATCCGCGCCGAGTCCATCACCGCCCGGAACCGGCCGGTGTTCTCCCGGTCGAACCGGCGCTCCTCCCAGCCCTGCCGGTTGTACGCCTGCACCAGTGCCGCGTTGCCCAGCGACTCCTCGGCGATCGCGCTGAGCGAGCCGCCACGCCGCCTGCGCTCCCGCGACGCCTCCTTGATCCGCCGGGAGAAGTGCCGGGCGGCACCCCAGAACAGCGGCACGATGGCCAGGGCGAGCAGGGTGAGGTCCCAGCGCAGGTAGAACAACAGGGCGAGGAACACGCCCAGTTGGATCACGTGGTACAGGACGTCCGCGACGCCCGAGAGGAGGAACGTCTCCACCGCGTCGACATCGCCCGTGATCCGGGAGATCAGGTCCCCGAGCCGCCGGCGCTCGAAGAAGCCGAGCGACAGCCCCTGGACGTGCCGGAACACGTCGGAGCGCAGCGCGAGCAGGAAGCGTTCGCCGAGCCAGGTGGACGTGACGTCGTCGGCGAAGCCCAGGATTCCGGAGCACAGCACGAGCCCCAGACAGGTAGGTGCGATCCACAGAAAGGGGCTCGGATTCCGCGGGACCAGCACATCGTCCACGACGACCTTGAACAGCCAGAGCTCCGCCGCGTCGACGGCCGGCCCCGCCACACCGAGGACGACGAGAGGCGCGAGCCAGCGCCGGCCGCCGCGCGTGTACGGCCAGAAGCGCCGGAACACCTCGCGCGGCGGCACGGCGGGCGCGGGCGGCACGACGGCGTGAGCGGACCGGATCCCTCGGCCCCCGGCCCGCTCGGCCCGCATCGGTGGTCACCACCGGTGGCCGTGGTGACCGTCGTGACCGTGGTGGCTGTGACGGTCACGGCGGCGGCGGTGCATGGTCCCGTCGTCGCGCCCCGAAGTGAAGTCCTTCCTGTGGTGGTCGTCGTGGTCGTCATGGTGGAGGGCAGGCATGAGCCTGCTGAAGATCGCCATCTGGTTCCTCCCGAAACATCCGGTACCCGAGATACGTCCCGGGACCGGAGTCGGATGGCGTTCCGGAAGAACTTTCTGGAGAAACGGGAAATGTCACCCCAGGCGGGCCGCCAGCCCCCCGGTGCACCGCACCTCGTCGCCGGCGGTGATCAGCAGGCCCTCCACGTCCGGCAGCGACTCCAGCCATGCCAGGCCCGCCCGGGAGCCCATCGCGAAGGCCGCCGTGGCCCAGCAGTCGACCCAGGTCAGACGAGGACCGACCACCGTCACGGCCACCAGGTCCGACACCGCGGACTTCCCGGTGCGCGGATCCACGATGTGCGCGCCCCGCTCCGCCGTACCCGAGGTCGCCACCGACAGTTCGGCCACACCCGCCGTCGAGATCACCGCCGCCAGACCGCCCGGCCGAAGAGGATCGGCCACCCCCACCCGCCACGGCCGCTGCGGCTCCGGCGCACCGAGGAGCTGGACGTCCCCGCCGCCGTTGACGCTGACCCCGCGCACCCCGGGCACCTCCGCCAGCAGCCGCGCGGCCCGCTCGGCGGCCCAGCCCTTGACGATGCCGGTGGGATCCAGCGAGCCCCGGTAACGGGTGCTGAACCAGCCCTCGCTCACCCGCTCCGCCTCGGCCGCGAGGTCCAGCACCTCGGCGACCTCCGGCGCGCACTCCGCCACGGTCAGCTCACCCCGGGCCAGCCGTGAGACCTCGCTGTCCTCGCGGTAGGTGCTGAACACCGCGTCCGCCCGGTGCAGACCGGCGACGGCTTCGGCCAGCGCCTCGCGCACCGCACCGGGTTCCCCGCCGCGGACGTCGAGGGAGAAGACGGTCCCCATGACCTCCTCCGCATGACGCACCGCGGCGGGCGCTTCGGCCGACTCGGCCACCGTGTCAGCCACCGGCCTGGTCCAGCGCCGACTGGAGCGACTGCTTGTAGCCGGTGCTGGTGTAGGTGGCGCCGGAGACGGCGTCGATGGTCGCGTTGCCGGCCGTGACGGCCTCCTGGTTCAGCTTCGGGACCGCCAACGCGGTCTTCTGGTCGCTGAGTCCGCCCTTGGGCGCCTGGACGGCCTCCGCCTTCGTGATCTTGCCACCGCTGACGGTGATCCGCACCTGGACCGGGCCGTACTGCGTCTGCGCGACCTTCCCGGTGACCGTACGGGCCTGCGCCGCACCGGACGAAGAGGACCCGGCCGAGGTCCCCTTCGAGGATCCGGCGGACGTCTTCATCCTGTCCAGTGCCGACTGCAGCGACTTCTTGTAGCCGTTGCTCGTGTACGTCGCCCCGGACACCGCGTCGATCTGCGCGCTCTGCGTCGCGACGGCCTCCTGGTTGAGCTTGGGGACGGCCAACGCGGTCTTCTGGTCGCTGAGTCCGCCCTTGGGCGCCTGGACGGCCTCCGCCTTGGTGATCTTGCCGTTGCTGACGGTCAGCCGTACCTGCACCGTGCCGTACTGGGTCTGCGTGGCGTCGCCGGTCACCGTGCCGGCGCCGGCGGACGCCTGGGCACCGCCCTGCTGACCGCCCTGCGGGGACTTCTGGCCCGCCGCCGTCTGCTGCTGTGCCGCGCCCGCCGCCGACGCCGCGGCCGGATCGGACGCCGGCTTCAGCGACAGCAGCAGTACGACACCGGACACGGTCGCGGCGGTGGCCAGCACGACCCGCCGAATGGGGTGGCTCTTCCTCATCGCTTTCCTAGCTCCCGCTCACATCTCGAACGACTCGTGATGGATGCGGCGGGCGGGGACCCCCGCGCCGCGCAGTGCCTCGTACACCGACTGCGCGAACCCGGTCGGGCCGCACATGAACACGTCGTGCCGGTCGATGTCCGGGATCTTCCGCCGGAGGTTCTCCGCGGAGATGTCCGGCCGCTCCCCGTCGGGGCTGTTCACCGCGTACATCAGCCGGGCGCCCCGCTCGTCGGCGATCTTCGCCAGCTCGTCCCACAGCGCCAGGTCCTGGGTGCTGTTGGCCCGGTAGAGCAGGGTGATGTCACCGGCCGCGCCGGGCAGCGTCTCGAACAGCGCCCGCATCGGGGTGATGCCGACCCCGCCCGCGACCAGCAGCACCTTGCCCCGGCTGCGGCGCTGGGCGGTCATCGCCCCGTACGGGCCCTCCGCCCACACCCGGGTGCCGGGCGTCAGCTCGCGCAGCCGCGCGCTGTGGTCGCCGATGGCCTTCACCGTGATCCGCAGCATGCCGGGGCGGGGCGCCGCCGACAGCGAGTAGGGGTGCGAGCTGAAGCGCATGCCCGGCGCGAGGAAACGCCAGCGGAAGAACTGGCCCGCCTCCGCGCCCATCCGGTGCAGCCGCTGCCCGCCGATCAGCACCGACACGATGCCCGGCGTCTCCTCGATGACCGCTTCGACGCGCATCCGGTGCCGGAGGTTCAGCCGGATCGGGGTGAGGATCCGGTACCAGATGACGAGCGCGGTGACCGTGCCGTACAGGCCGTACCAGAAGGTCTTCGCCATGGGCTCGACCGCGAAGTCGTTCCCGGTGGTGATCTGGTGCCAGAACGTCAGGAACACCGCCGCGTACGTCATCAGGTGCACGTGGTACCAGGTGTCGTACGGCATCCGGCGGCGGACCGGGCCGATCGAGGTCAGGCCGATGAGCACGAACAGGCCCGTGCCGATGGCGGCCTTGCCCATGTCCGGAAGCTGGTTGATGGAGTCGATGGTCTGCTGGACGATGTCGCCGAGCGACTTGCCCGCCTGGAGCGCGTACCCCCACATGGTGAGGAAGACGTGCGCCACGATCAGGCAGAGCGTGTAGCGGCCGCTCATCGCGTGCCAGCGGGCCACCCGGTCCGAGCCGACCCGCCGCTCCAGCGCCGGCACGCGCGCCATCTGGAGCACGACCAGCGCCATCAGATAGCCGGCCAGCAGGCCCGTGATCCGGCCCGCGTTGAGGATCCTGCCGTTGTCGTCGGCGATGGACGGGGTGTTGTGCCACCAGAGCCACAGCACGGCCGCCGCGCCCGCCCAGACGGCGAGCAGCAGCGGTACGGCCGGGGAGCGGCGCGGGCGGATGCGGCGCATCGTCTGGCGGCGGGCGGCACGTCCGCCTGCGAGCGTGGTGGACACGGTTCCTCCGTGGGGACTTGACCCTTGGCCCACAGATACGTGCCGGATGTGCTGAGTGTTCAGAGTCCCCGCGTCACAGTCCCGCCGAGTCCAGCGCGGACTGCAGGGACTGCTTGTAGCCGGTGCTGGTGTACGAGGCGCCCGACACCATGTCGATCTCCGCGCTCTGCGCGGCCAGCGCCTCGCGCCGCAGCTGGGGCAGGGCGTAGCTGTTGATCTCCTGGTCGCGCGGGTTGTCCGACGGGTACTGCACCGCCGTCACGTCCGTCAGCTTCCCGGTCTTGATCGTCACCCGCACCTGGACCGGGCCCCAGCGGGTCTGGACGGTGTCGCCGGTGACGGTCTTGGAGACGCCGCCCCTGGTACCCGAGCTGGAGCCGCCGAAGGAGCCGCTCGATCCGGCCGGCGATCCGCTCGATCCGGCCGAGGGGGCCGAACTGCTCGACACCGTGGGCGACTTGGTGCCGGCCGTGGCCAGTGTGGGGCTCGTGTGCGGCTTCAGCGACAGCAGCAGCACCATCCCGGAGACGGTGGCGGCACTGGCCAGCACGATCCGGCGCAGGGGGCGGTTCTTCTTCAGGGCATGCACGTGATCTGCCTCACAGCTCTCACAGTTCGAACGACTCGTGGTGGATACGACGGTCGGGCACCCCGGCCGCCCGCAGCGCCTCGTACACGTCCTGCGCGAAGCCGTGCGGCCCGCAGATGTAGACGTCGTGGCCGGCGAGGCCCGGGAAGGTCGCGTGCAGCGACTGCGCCGTGATGGCCGGGCGCTCGCCCCGGGGACCGTTCAGCGCGTACAGCACCTGGGCGCCGCGCCAGCGGGCGATGGCCTCCAGCTCGCCGCCGAGCGCCAGGTCCTCGGCGGTGCGCGCCCGGTACAGCAGGGTGACCTCACCGGGCAGCGTCTCGAACAGTGCCCGCAGCGGCGTGATGCCGACGCCGGCCGCGATCAGCAGCGAGCGGTGGCTGGTGGCCCGGTCGGTGGTCATGGAGCCGTACGGGCCCTCCGCCCACACCCGGGTGCCGGTCCGCAGCAGGGCGACGGCCGCGCTGTGGTCGCCGAGCGCCTTGACGGTGATGCGCATCAGATCCGGGCGCGGCGGCGCCGACAGGGAGTACGGCGTCGACGTCCAGCCCAGGCCCTCGCCGAGGAACCGCCAGCGGAAGAACTGTCCCGGCCGCGCGTCCAGCTCGTCCAGGTGCCGCCCGCGAACGACGACCGAGTACACACCCGGTGCTTCCATGTGAACCGAGTCCACACGCAGCTGGTGGCGGCGGTTGAGGCGGACCGGGGCGAGGACACGGAACCACAGCACCAGGCCCGCGACGCCCAGGTACAGCGCGTACCAGACGGCGGTCGCGACCGGCTTGCCGTTGAACTCGTTCCCCAGCGTCAGCTGGTGGAAGAAGGCCAGGAAGACGGCCGCGTACGTCAGCAGGTGGACGTAGTACCAGAACTCGTGGCTGGTGCGGCGGCGCACGGCCCGGGCCGAGGTGATGCCGACCGCGAAGAGGATCACCGTGCCGGCGGTGGCCTTGAGCATGTCCGGGTAGTCCAGGACGACGGTCACCGTCTCGTGCCAGAGCGAGGCCCGGTCCTGGGCGGCGTACCCGGAGAGGATCAGCACGAGGTGCGCCACGAGCAGACAGACCGTGTACCGGCCGGCCATCGCGTGCCAGCGCGCCACCCGGTCCGAGCCGATCCGCCTCTCCAGCAGCGGCACCCGCGCCATCAGGCCGACCAGCACCGCGCAGGCGTACCCGCACAGCAGCCCGGCTATCCGCCCGGCGCCGGTCAGCCAGCCGGCCGTACCGACCACGGACCCGGTGTCCGTCCACCACAGCGCGACCACGGCCGCCGCCCCGGCCCACAGCGCGGCCAGCACGGGCCCCGCGGGGGAGCGCCGCGCGGTCACGGGCTGGGCCGCCCGCCGCACATCCACGGTCGTCATCAGTCGCCGTCCCTTCGTCCGCCGTACCGGGCCACTGTGCGGCGCAAAGCTCTGAGGGACCTCTGAGCGAGGCGCTGACCAGGGCCTTTGAGAGCAGCCTCAGAGCCGGTTCTCAGACTGCGTTCAGCGGACCTCAGGGCTCTCAGAGAAAACTCAGAGCGGTGCCGGTGCCACGCACCCCTCCCCATGGGTGATGCTGGAAGGCGCGATGAACACCACCCGTTCCGGCCGTCCGGCCCTCACCCGACCCGACGGCACCCCGCTGCGCGTCCTCGTCGTCGACGACGACCCCGACCTCGCCGAGGTCCTCACCGGCGCCCTGCGCTACGAGGGCTGGGAGGTGTGCGCGGCCGGCGACGGCGCCTCGTCGCTCTCCACCGCGCGCGAGCTGCTGCCCGACGCCGTCGTCCTGGACGTGATGCTCCCGGACACCGACGGCTTCGCCGTGCTGCGCCGGCTGCGCGAGGTGAAGCCGGACGTGTGTGTGCTCTTCCTCACGGCACGGGACGCGGTCGAGGACCGGATCGCGGGCATCACGGCCGGCGGCGACGACTACGTCACCAAGCCCTTCAGCCTGGAGGAGGTCGTGGCTCGGCTGCGCGGCCTGCTGCGCCGGGCGGGCATGGTCCGGCAGCAGGAGGAGGGGCCGCGGCTGGTCGTGGGCGACCTGGCGATGGACGAGGAGGCCCGCGAGGTCACCCGGGCCGGCGAACTGATCGAACTCTCACCCACCGAGTTCGAGCTCCTGCGCTTCCTCATGCGCAACCCGCGCCGCGTGCTCAGCAAGGCACAGATCCTCGACCGGGTCTGGTCCTACGACTTCGGCGGCCGGGCCCATGTGGTCGAGCTGTACATCTCCTACCTGCGCAAGAAGGTCGACGCGGGCCGCGAGCCCATGATCCACACCGTGCGCGGGGCGGGATACGTCCTGAAACCGGCGGCCAGGTGAGCCGCCTCGGCCTGCGTGGCGCCCTGGCCCGGCTGCCCCGGCCCCGCACCCTGCGCGCCCGGCTCACCGCCGGCCTGGTCGTGCTGCTCGCGATCAGCTGCGCCGCGGTCGGCGCGGCCGCCGTCGTCGAGCTCAACGGCTTTCTCACCCGCCGGCTCGACCAGCAGATCGTGCAGGCCGGACCGGCCTTCCCGCAGAGCCTGGAGCACGGCACCTACCAGCCCTCGAAGCCCTCGGACCAGGACGGCGACGAGCACGGCGACACCCGTCGCCAGGCCGCCGAGACGTTCGGTGCCCGCCTGCTGAACGGCCGGGTCACCAACGCGGCGGTGGTGCCCGCCAGCGACCGGCAGGACCCCGGGATCACCCTGACCGCCGCGGACCGCGCGGCCCTCGCCGGGCTGCCGGTGGACGGCCGGGGCCACACCGTGTGCCTGTCGCACCTGCACGACTACCGCCTGATGGCGTGGCGGGGGAAGGACGGCGACGTCCTGGTGACGGGCCTGCCGACGGAGCCGGTACGGGCCGCGGTCACCCGCCTCGAACTGGTCGCGGTGGTCGTCCTCGGCCTGGCCCTGACCGCCGCCGGGGTCGCCGGGGCGCTGTGGGTCCGCTGGTCGCTGCGCCCGCTGAGCCGGGTCGCCGCGACCGCCACCCGGGTCAGCGAGCTGCCCCTGGCCAGCGGTGAGGTGGCGCTGCCGCCGCGCGCCCCGGACAGCGACCCGCGCAGCGAGGTCGGCCGGGTGGCGGCGGCGTTCAACCGCATGCTCCGGCACGTCGAGGACGCCCTGACCAAACGGCACGCCAGCGAGGAGCGGCTGCGCGGCTTCGCCGCCGACGCCAGCCACGAGCTGCGCACCCCGGTCGCCTCGGTCCGCGGCCACGCCGAGCTGGCCCTGCTGCACCCCGGCCCGGTGCCGCCGGAGGTCACCCGTGCCCTGCGGCGCATCGCCGCCGAGTCCTCCCGCATGGGCCTGATGGTCGACGACCTGCTCCTCCTTGCCCGCCTCGACGCGGGCCGCCCCCTGGAGCGCCGGCCCGTCGACCTGACCCACCTGGTCCTGGACGCGGTCACCGACGCCCGCGCCGCCGGCCCCGACCACCGCTGGACCCTGGACCTGTCCGAGGACCCGGTGACGGTCCCGGGCGACGCCCACCGCCTCCAACAGGTGTTGGCCAACCTGTTGGCCAACGCGCGTTTGCACACGCCCGTTGGCACCAAGGTGACGGTCACCCTGGAAGCCGGCGCCGACTCGGCCGTCCTCTCCGTCCACGACGACGGCCCCGGCGTCCCCGAGGAGGTCCAGCCGGGCGTCTTCGAACGCTTCACCCGGGCCGAACACCGCCGCCCCGCCGGTGCCTCCGGCTCCGGCGCGGGCCTCGGCCTGTCGATCGTGGCGGCGGTGGTGGAGGCGCACGGGGGGAGTGTGGGACTGGAGAGCAGGCCGGGATCCACGACGTTCACGGTGCGGCTTCCGGCGGGCTGAGCCCTTCAGTACCGGGTGACGGCAGTGGCCCCGTCCACCGTCCCGATGGCCATGTGCGGCTTCCGCTGCGGCTCCGCCCACTGCAGGATCCGCTGCATCGCGTTCTCCGGCACCGACACGCACCCGGCCGTCGCCGCCTGCCCGTTCACATGGAGGAAGATCCCGGCCCCGCGGCCTCGTACAGGCTGGTCGTAGTTGAAGCCGATGACCAGGGCGTACGCGTACTGCGTCGAGTAGGAGACGAGGTGCTCGGACTCGGAGGCGCGGCAGTCGGCGGGCAGCGGATCCACCCAGCGGTTGTACGCCGCCGAGTCGTTGTCCTGGCACCACCAGGAACTCTCCTTCACCGCCCGGTACTCGACGCGCGTCCCGCTCGGCGCGGCCTTGATCCCGAAGCCGAAGGGAAGGCCGTACAAGCCGGTCGGTGTCGTGTTCGTGCCCTGCTGCCGCGCGGCCCCCTCCACCAGCCCGTTCGCCCCGAAGCGCGCCGGTGCCGAACCGGCCTGGACCCACTGGCCGTCCTTCAGGTCCCACCAGGTGAGCGTCCCCGATGCCGAGCCGGTGCCCGGTGCCTGAGCGATGATCAGCTGGCTGCCTCCGCCGGTGTCCGCCAGCTGCGCGGGCAGCGGTGCGGACCCGTGGCCCGGTGCGAGGCCGAGCAGGGCGAGCGAGGAGGCGGACACGAGGGTGAGCACGACACCGGGGCGCATGGCTCAGACGGTAGACGGCGGAAGCGGCAACGGCAGCCCGGGTAGTCCGTCCAGGCTGGTCGCGACGTGCTCCTTCTTCTCGAAGTAGGCGTTCAGCGAGACGTCGTCCTCCCGCGCGAAACGCTTCCCGTGCAGGTCGCGGTCGCTCTCGTACGCCATGTAGGGGACGGCGTACCCGCAGGTGTCCCGGACCAGTTCCGCGTGCACGACGATGATCGCGCGCAGTCCGTGCGGGTTCGGGTCGATGCCGGGGAAGTGGGTGAGGAGCTCCTTGAAGCGCGGGTCGTCCCGGAAGACCGGCTCGCCCCGGCCGTGCACCCGCACGATGTTCGGCGGGCCCTGGAAGGCGCACCACATCAGGGTGATCCGGCCGTTCTCCCTGAGGTGCGCGACGGTCTCGGCATTGGACCCGGCGAAGTCCAGGTAGGCCACGGTCAGTTCGTCGAGCACGGCGAAGGAGCCCTTGAGGCCCTTGGGGGAGAGGTTGACCGTGCCGTCGCCGGACAGCGGGGCGGTCGCGGTGAAGAAGAGGGGTTGCTCCTCGATGAACGTCCGGAGCCTGCCGTCGATGCGTTCGTAGGTCTTTCCCATGTCCGACGATTATCGACGGAACTCGTTCGTCTGTCTAAGGAATTGCCGTGGCCGCCCCGGCCGGCGCTCGTCGGGGCGGCCACGGACACCTGTCACGTCACTTGGTGAGCGTGCAGGCGGCCAGGGAGCCGAGTCCGGTGGGCTTGGTGGTGGTGCGGCCGATGGCGATGGCGATGCGGTCGATGGTGGAGGCTCGCTTGTCCTTGAGGGGTCCGAGGATGGCGTTGTCGACGAAGTGGGGTCCGCCCTGGCCGACGGTGGTTTGCAAACGCTTGTCGGCTTCCTGGATCTGGGTCTGGAGGAGGGCGAGGTTGCGGTCGACCTCGGCCTTGGCGGAGGCGGGGACGGCGGGCAGCTTGGCGGCGACGTCCGGGCAGCTGATCGAGCCCACACCGGTGCTCCCGCCGGTTTTCCCGCCCGTGCTGCCGGCGCTTCCCGCCGCCGTCGTGGCGGTGCCCGGCTGCTGGGGCGCGGCCGTGCTCGGCGTGCCGGCACCGCCGCCCGCCGTGCCGGTGCCGCTCGCGTTCAGGGTGCAGGCGGCCAGGGAGCCGAGTCCGGTGGGCTTGGTGGTGGTGCGGCCGATGGCGATGGCGATGCGGTCGATGGTGGAGGCGCGCTTGTCCTTGAGGGGTCCGAGGATGGCGTTGTCGACGAAGTGGGGTCCGCCTTGGCCGACGGTGGTTTGCAAACGCTTGTCGGCTTCCTGGATCTGGGTCTGGAGGAGGGCGAGGTTGCGGTCGACCTCGGCCTTGGCGGAGGCGGGGATCGCGGGCAGCTTGGCGGCGACGTCCGGGCAGCTGATCGTGCCGGGGCTCGCCAGCGTGCGGGCCTGTGCCGCGCCGCCGCTCCCGGCAGGGGTTCCGGCGAGGGCGGAGCCCGCGATCACCGCACCGGACAGCACCACGGCCGCTGTGCCGCCGATGAACGCCACGCGACGCTTGTTGTACTTCGGAAGAGCCCTGGACATGCGGATGCCTCACTTGGGTCGGGTCGGTCTCTGGGCAACGCGGCGCCTGCGTTCGGAGGGGGATACGGGAAAGCGGTTTCATCCGTTCACCCCGGAACTCGATTGACGAATCATGCAGAGCTCTGCATACTCATGCATGACGCAAGCGCAGTGTGAGGAGAAACCCGTGACCGAGCGCGTCGTACTCGCCTATTCGGGCGGTCTGGACACCTCCGTCGCCATCGGCTGGATCGCCGAGGAGACGGGCGCCGAGGTCATCGCCGTCGCGGTGGACGTCGGCCAGGGCGGCGAGGACCTGGACGTCATCCGCAAGCGCGCCCTCGCCTGCGGTGCCGTCGAGGCCGAAGTGGCCGACGCCAGGGACGAGTTCGCCGAGGAGTACTGCCTCCCCGCGATCAAGGCCAACGCCCTCTACATGGACCGCTACCCGCTGGTCTCGGCCCTCTCCCGGCCGGTGATCGTCAAGCACCTGGTCGCCGCCGCCGGGAAGCACGGCGCCACGACCGTCGCCCACGGCTGCACCGGCAAGGGCAACGACCAGGTCCGCTTCGAGGCCGGCATCCTCGCCCTCGCCCCCGACCTGAAGTGCATCGCCCCGGTCCGCGACTACGCGATGACCCGGGACAGGGCGATCGCCTTCTGCGAGGCCAAGCAGCTCCCGATCGCCACCACCAAGAAGTCCCCGTACTCCATCGACCAGAACGTCTTCGGGCGCGCGGTCGAGACGGGCTTCCTGGAGGACATCTGGAACGCCCCGGTCGAGGACATCTACGAGTACACCGCCAACCCGGCCACGCCGCGCGAGGCCGACGAGGTGATCATCACCTTCGAGCAGGGCGCCCCGGTCGCGATCGACGGCAGGCCCGTCACCGTCCTGCAGGCCGTCGAGCAGCTCAACGACCGCGCCGGTGCCCAGGGCGTCGGCCGGATCGACATGGTCGAGGACCGCCTCGTCGGCATCAAGTCCCGCGAGGTCTACGAGGCTCCCGGCGCGATCGCCCTGATCACCGCCCACCAGGAGCTGGAGAACGTCACCGTCGAGCGCGAACTCGCCCGCTACAAGCGCCAGGTAGAGCAGCGCTGGGGCGAACTCGTCTACGACGGCCAGTGGTTCTCCCCGCTCAAGCGTGCCCTGGACGGCTTCATCGACGAGGCCAACCAGCACGTGACCGGCGACGTCCGCATGACCCTGCACGGCGGCCGCGCGGTCGTCACCGGCCGCCGCTCGGCCGAGTCCCTGTACGACTTCAACCTGGCGACCTACGACACGGGCGACACGTTCGACCAGTCCGCGGCCAAGGGCTTCATCGACATCCACAGCCTGTCGTCGCGGATCGCCGCCCGGCGTGACCTGCGGGCATAGCCTGACGCACACCCGCGTAACCGACCCACTTCCCTAGGAGCAGCGCAAGTGAGCAGCAACAGCGGTGACGTACGGCTCTGGGGCGCCCGTTTCGCCGACGGTCCCGCCGAGGCCCTGGCGAAGCTGTCCGCGTCCGTCCACTTCGACTGGCGGCTCGCGCCCTACGACATCGCCGGTTCCCGTGCCCACGCGCGCGTGCTGCACAGGGCGGGCCTCCTCACCGAGGACGAGCTGCAGCGCATGATCGCCGGGCTGGACCAGCTGGAGGCCGACGTCGCGTCCGGCGCGTTCGTCGGCACGATCGCCGACGAGGACGTGCACACCGCCCTGGAACGCGGCCTGCTGGAGCGCCTCGGCCTCGACCTCGGCGGCAAACTGCGCGCGGGCCGGTCGCGCAACGACCAGGTGGCGACCCTCTTCCGGATGTACCTCAGGGACCACGCCCGGACGATCGGCGGCCTGATCGCCGGCCTCCAGGACGCCCTGATCGGCCTGGCCGAGGCCCACCCGGACGTCGCGATGCCGGGCCGCACCCACCTCCAGCACGCCCAGCCGGTCCTCTTCGCCCACCACGTCCTCGCCCACGTCCAGGCCCTGTCCCGGGACGCCGAGCGCCTGCGCCAGTGGGACGAGCGCACGGCCGTCTCCCCGTACGGCTCCGGCGCGCTCGCCGGCTCCTCCCTGGGCCTGGACCCGGAGGCGGTCGCGCGGGACCTCGGCTTCGAGCACGGCAGCGTCGGCAACTCCATCGACGGCACGGCCTCGCGGGACTTCGTCGCCGAGTTCGCCTTCATCACCGCGATGATCGGCGTGAACCTCTCCCGGATCGCCGAGGAGATCATCATCTGGAACACGAAGGAGTTCTCCTTCGTGACCCTGCACGACGCGTTCTCCACGGGCTCGTCGATCATGCCGCAGAAGAAGAACCCGGACATCGCCGAACTGGCGCGCGGCAAGTCCGGCCGGCTGATCGGCAATCTGACCGGCCTGCTGGCGACCCTCAAGGCCCTCCCGCTGGCCTACAACCGCGACCTCCAGGAGGACAAGGAGCCGGTCTTCGACTCCTGCGACCAGCTGGAGGTCCTGCTCCCCGCCTTCACCGGCATGATCGCCACGCTCACCGTCAACCGCGAGCGCATGGAGGAACTGGCCCCGGCCGGCTTCTCCCTCGCCACCGACATCGCCGAGTGGCTGGTCAAGCAGGGCGTGCCCTTCCGCGTGGCCCACGAGGTCGCGGGGGAGTGCGTCAAGGTCGCCGAGGCCGAGGGCAAGGAGCTGGACGACCTCACGGACGAGCAGTTCGCGAAGATCTCCTCCCACCTCACCCCCGAGGTCCGTACGGTCCTCAACGTCCCCGGCGCCCTCGCCTCCCGCAACGGCCGCGGCGGTACGGCCCCGAGCGCGGTCGCCGTACAGCTGACGGAGGTCAAAGCGGACGTTGCGGCCCAGCACGAGTGGGCGGAAGCCAGGAAGAAGAGCTGAGCGGGAGCGCCCCGAAGGGGTCGCGGGGCTGTTGTCGACATGCGGCTCCGCCGCGTGGGCGCGAGCAACCACATCGCGCCCGAACCCGCCAAAGCACTGAACGAACCGAGTTCATGGGCGGACCCGAAGGTCATCGCAGGTTACGTTGGTCGGAACCCGTACCGGAGCCGACCGAACGGAACCCGCGATGCCCTTCTCCCGCCTCGCCACCGCCACCACCCCCACCTGCCACATCGGCCTCGGTCTGGCCGCAGTAGGTCGCCCCGGCTACATCAACCTCGACCGCGACAAGGACCTCGGCGAGAACCGCAGCGCGGATTCGCTGCGCACCCGCACCCACGAACTCCTGGACGCCGCCTACGCCCAGGGCGTCCGCTACTTCGACGTGGCCCGCTCCTACGGCCGCTCCGAGGAGTTCCTCGCGGACTGGCTGAACACCCGCCCCGACATCGACGACGTGGTCATCGGCAGCAAATGGGGCTACACCTACACCGCCGGCTGGTCGGCGGACGCCGAGACGCACGAGGTCAAGGACCACAGCCTCGCCGCGTACGAGCGGCAGCGCGCCGAGACCGACGCCGTGCTCGGCGACCGGCTCGACCTCTACCAGATCCACTCGGTGACCCCGGACAGCCCGGCCCTCACCGACAAGGACCTCCACGCCCGGCTCGCCGAGGCTGCCGCCCAGGGTCTGACCATCGGTTTCTCGACCAGCGGCCCCGCCCAGGCGGACACGATCCGCGCCGCACTCCAGCTGACCGCCGACGGTGAGCCCCTCTTCCGCACCGTCCAGTCGACGTACAACGTGCTCGAGACCTCGGCAGCGGCCGCGCTCGCCGAGGCGCACGACGCCGGGCTCACCGTGATCGTCAAGGAGGGCATGGCCAACGGCCGGCTGGCCGCGCCGCATGCCCCCGAGATGCTCAGGACGGTCGCCGAGGAGACGGGTCTCGGCTGCGACGCGGTGGCCCTCGCCTGGATCCTGCGCCAGCCCTGGGCCGGTGTCGTGCTCTCCGGTGCCGCGACGGTCGCCCAGCTCGTCTCCAACCTCCACGCTCCCGCCGTCGATCTCGACGTGGACCAGCTGACCCGCCTTGCCACGCTCGCCGAGGACCCGCACGCCTACTGGGAGCGGCGCGGACAGCTGCCCTGGCACTGACGTCACTCGCTCCGACGGGTGATTTTGAGTCACGCACGCCCAGAATGAGACACTGATGTCTCACTTGCGCTACCCTTGTGTCATGGCTCTCGATCGTGACCAGGTGCTGCGCAGCGCGGCCGCCCTGCTGACCCGTAAATCCACCGCGACCATGGACGAGGTCGCCAAGGCCGCCGGGATCAGCCGGGCGACACTGCACCGCCACTTCGCCGGGCGCGACGCTCTCGTACGGGCGCTGGAGGCGCTCGGCATCGAGGAGTGCGAGGCGGCGCTGGACGCGGCCCGCCTGGACGAGGGCCCGGCGAGCGAGGCCGTTCGCCGACTGGTCCGCGCCGTCGAACCCTCGGCCGGACTGCTCGCCTTCCTCTACACCGAGAACCAGCTGTTCGAGGGCGAGCAGCAGAACCAGGGCTGGGCCCGCATCGACGAACGCCTGACGGCTCTGTTCCGGCGCGGTCAGGAGAGCGGCGAGTTCCGCATCGACCTCACCCCCGCCTGGCTCACCGAGGCGCTGTACGGCCTGCTCGCCTCCGGCGCCTGGGCGGTGGCGGAGGGCCGGGTGGCCACGAAGGACTTCACCTACATGATCGTCGAGCTGCTGCTCGGCGGCGTACGACGTACGAACGCGTGAGAAGAGAGGAATCATGACCAGCACCCTGCAGCCGGCCGCGACGACGGAGGCGGTGACGCGCCCGGGCCGCTGGCTCGCGCTCTCCGTCCTCGTCCTGGCCGTGCTGCTGGTGGCCGTCGACGCCACCGTCCTCGGCCTGGCGACCCCCTACATCAGCGAAGACCTGGGCCCCTCGGGCACCCAGCTCCTGTGGATCGGCGACGTGTACTCCTTCGTCATCGCCGGTCTGCTGGTCTCCATGGGCAGCCTCGGCGACCGCATCGGCCGCAAGCGGATCCTGCTCGGCGGTGCCACGGCGTTCGGCGCGATATCGGTCCTCAACGCCTACGCCACCACACCGGAGTTGATGATCCTGGCGCGGGCGCTGCTCGGTGTCGCGGGCGCGACCCTGATGCCCGCCACCCTTGCCCTGATACGCAACCTCTTCCACGACCCGCGCGAGCGCAGCCTGGCCGTGGGCATCTGGGGCGCGACCGCCTCCGCCGGCACGGCCGTCGGCCCGATCACCGGCGGTTTCCTCCTCGAGCACTTCTGGTGGGGCTCGGTCTTCCTGATCAACCTGCCGGTGATGGCGGTCCTGGTCCTGGTCGGCATCCGCACCCTGCCCGAGTCCCGCAACCCGAACCCCGGCCCGTGGGACCTGATCAGCGTCGTCCTGTCGCTGGTCGGCATGATCGCCGTCGTGTACGCGGTCAAGGAGGCCGCCACGCACGGGTTCACCTGGCCGGTGCTCGCCACGGCGCTGCTCGGCACGTCGGCCCTGTCCGGCTTCGTCCACCGCCAGCTCACCATGCCGGCCCCGCTGCTGGACATGCGGCTGTTCCGGCGCCGTGGCTTCAGCGGGGCGGTCCTCGCCGACCTGCTGACCGTGCTCGGCATGTCCGGCCTGGTGTTCTTCCTCTCCCAGTACCTCCAACTCGTCCAGGGCAGGCGCCCGTTCGAGGCGGGCCTGGCCGAACTGCCCGCCGCGGTCGGCGCCGTGGCGGCCGGCCTGGTCGCGGGCCGCGCGGCCCGCCGCTTCTCGGTCCGCGCCGTGGTCTCGGGCGGCCTCGCGGCCGTCGGCCTGGCCCTGGCGGCGCTGACGGCACTCGGCCGGTCCACCGGCTACCCGGTCCTCGGCGCCGCGCTCCTGGTCGTGGGCATCGGCGCGGGCTTCTCCTTCACGGTCACCGCCGACGTGATCCTCTCCAGCGTGCCCAGGGAACAGGCGGGCGCCGCCTCGGCCGTCTCCGAGACGGCGTACGAACTGGGCGCGGCCCTGGGCATCGCGCTGCTCGGCTCCATCGTCACGGGCACCTACCGCGACTTCACCGGCCCGGCCGGCACCCCGGCCCAGGCGCACGAATCACTGGGCGCGGCGGTGGAGGCGGCAACACAAATGCCCCCGCACACGGCGGAGGCACTGCTGAACGCGTCCCGCGACTCCTTCGTCCACGGCCTGCACCTGGCGTCGGGCGCGGGAGCGGTGGTCCTCCTGGGAACGGCAGCGGCGGCGTGGTTCTTGCTGAAGGGGCAGAACCTGGACAGTGCCGCGTGAGTGAAGCGCCCCAAAGGGGCGCGGGGCGGTATCGATATGCGGCTCCGCCGCGTGGGCGCGAGAAACCACAACGCACCCGCACCCGAACAACCGGCCGAACTGCCAGAGGCGTTACGCGGCCTTCGCCTTGGTCGCATACATGTCGACGTACTCCTGCCCGGACAGCCGCATGACCTCGGCCATCACGGAGTCGGTGACAGCGCGCAGCACATACCGGTCCCGGTCCATCCCCTCGTACCGGGAGAACTCCATCGCCTCACCGAACCGGACCGTGACCTTGCCGGGCCGCGGAATCCCGGCCCCACCCGGCTGAAGCTTGTCCGTGCCGATCATGGCGAACGGAACGACGGGCGCGCCGGTCATCAGCGTCAGCCGCGCGATACCGGTGCGCCCCCGGTACAGCCGGCCGTCGGGCGACCGCGTGCCCTCGGGGTAGATGCCGAAGACCTTCCCCTCCTCCAGGATCCGACGCCCGGTCATCAGCGCGGCCACGCCGCCGCTCGCGCCGTCCCGGTCCACCGGGATCATGCCGACGCCGGTGAAGAACCACGCCATCAGCCGGCCCTTGACGCCCTTGCCGGTGACGTACTCGTCCTTGCCGATGAAGAACACCTGCCGCTTGGTGACGACCGGCAGCACGATCGAGTCGATGAAGGTGAGGTGATTGCCGGCCAGGATGACCGGCCCGTCGCCGGGGATGTGCTCCACGCCCTCCACCTGTGGGCGGAACATCAGGCGCATGATCGGTCCGAGCACTGCCTTGATGAGCGCGAAGCGGGACAACGGGTCCTCCGATGCCGAGGGGTCGATATGAGTCTGTGCAGGTGAGGACATTACTCGCGGCCACGGGCAGGGCGCACATCGGGTGCGGCCGGTTCACCGAGGTCTTACGAAGTGTTGACGTAGGTTTACCTGCGGTGACGTCACGAGGACGCGCCGTCACACCGCTGCGGCGATGTGACGGAGATCGCGTGACGCCCTCACCCGCTCGGCTGCCCGGTCCGGCCGCGGATACGACGGCCCGTCACCATCCACCTCCCACAGGACATACCGCGTCACCCGCGTGTTCCGGAGGGGTACTCCCTTCGGTCATGTGTACGCCCCTACGATCGGCCCGCACTCACGAGCGGACGGCAGGAGGGCGCTGATGGGCAGCGACCAGGCGAACGAGAAGACACAGGGCACCGGGCGGCGGGCGATCCTCGGTGCGGCGGTGTTCGGCGTGAGCGGAGCGGCCCTCGGGCTGCCGGGCGCGGCCGAGGCCGCCGAGACCCGGCCGGCCGCACCGGGCGGCCGGGGCCTGAAGAGCCTGCCGGTGCCGACGATCATCGGCCACCGGGGTGCCGCCGGCTACCGCCCCGAGCACACCTTCGGCTCCTACAACCTGGCCCTGGACCTGGGCGCGGACGTCGTCGAGGCGGGTGACCTGGTGCCCACCAAGGACGGCCATCTGGTGTGCCGGCACGAGCCGGAGATCGGCGGCACCACCGACGTCGCCTCCCACCCGGAGTTCGCCGACCGCAGGACCACCAAGACGCTGGACGGGGTCGCCACCACCGGCTGGTTCACCGAGGACTTCACGCTCGCCGAGCTGAAGACCCTGCGCGCGGTCGAGCGCATACCGGCCAACCGTCCGCACAACACCCTCTACAACGGGCGCTGGGAGATCCCCACGTTCGAAGAGGTCCTGAAGTGGCAGGACGAGCAGACCCGCAGGCGCGGCAGGCAGGTCTGGATCTACCCCGAGACCAAGCACCCCACCTACTTCCGCAAGCTGGGCCTGGGCCTGGAGGAGCGGGTGGCGAAGCTGCTGCGCAAGTACGGCAAGGACGGCCGCTACTCGCCCGTCATCCTGCAGTCCTTCGAGCCCAGCAGCATCCAGAAGCTGAACCAGCTGGTCGACAACCCGCTCGTGGTGCTGCTCTCCTCGGCGGACAGCCGCCCCTACGACTTCGTCGAGGCGGGCGACCCGCGTACGGTCGCCGACCTGATCACGCCCAAGGGCCTCAGGGAGATCGCCGGCTACGCCCAGGGCATCGGCCCCACCCTGGACCTGATCATCCCGAAGGACGCGAACGGCAACCTCACCAAGCCGACCACCCTGGTCTCCGACGCGCACAAGGTGGGCCTGGTCCTGCACCCCTACACCATGCGCAACGAGAACCCCTTCCTGCCGGCCGAGTACCGCAAGGGCAGCGCGGCCGACGGCTACGGCGACCCCTTCGGCGCCTTCAGGACGTACTTCGCGACCGGCATCGACGGCGTCTTCACCGACAACGCCGACACCGGCCTGCTCGCCCGCGCGGACTTCCTGGCCGGCTGAGCACGTCAACCGATAGTCCTGTAGTCACCTCTTTCGGGGTGACTGTGCGCCGCCCCGGAAACCCCCTCCCGGGGCGGCGCGTCGTTCCGCATATGACGCATGACCTGGTAGCCGCCCTGGGCCCGCTGCTCACCGCCGAGGCCTCGGCCGAGGCATATGCGGCCGGAAGCGAGCCGGGCGACCTGGAACAGGCCGTCTGGCTCCGCCTGCTGGAGCGGCTGGAGACCGAAGGCCCGCCGCCGGACCCGCAGGGCTGGCTGCGCAGGGCCGTCCGCGCCGAGGCGCGCCGCAGCCGCCGTACCACCCGCCGGGAACGCCCGTACGGCGCCGAGCCGGCCGACGGCGCACACACCGACCCCGAGCAGCACGCGCTCACGGCCGCCCGGTACCGCGCCCTGCGCGACGCGGTGCGCCGGCTGCCCGGCCGCTGCCCCCGGCTCATCGAGGCCCTGCTGTCCCCGCAGGACCTGACATACCGGGAGATCGCGGGGGAGTTGGGTATCTCACAGGGCAGTCTCGGTCCGGAACGCTCCAGATGTCTGGGATGTCTGCGCCGATTGCTCACGCCGGAGGTTGCGTCCCGCGAAGTGCGGGGATAGGAGTGAGGGACGACAGGTGATCAGGTGAGCGGGAGGCGTGCGCACATGGGCATGAGCGTGACCATCTCGGTGGCGACCGAGCAGGATGCGGAGCAGATCTTCAGGCTCCAGTACCTGTGCTTCCAGAGCGAGGCGGCGCTGTACGGCAACTACCGCATCGACCCGCTCGTCCAAACCCTGGACTCCGTCCGCCAGGAGGTCGCCTCCGACTGTGTCTTCGTCGCCCGGCTCGGCGAGGAGGTGGTCGGCTCGGTGCGCGGCAAGGTCGGCGAGGACGGCGCGGCCGCCATCGGCAAGCTCTGCGTCCACCCCCGCCTGCAGGGCCACGGCATCGGCGCGCGGCTGCTGCGCGCGGCCGAGGCGGCGCTGGCCGAGGAGCGGGGCGCCACCCGCTTCCGCCTCTTCACCGGCCACCGCAGCGAGGGCAACCTCCGCCTGTACCGCCGCTCCGGCTACGAGACGGTGGGCAGGTCCAAGGGCACGGACGGAGTGGAACTGATCATCCTGGAAAAGCAGGCGGGCACGTACGCGGCTACTGCGTGACGGTGGTGTGCTGCGCCCTCCGCAACCAGTACATCGCGGAGACCGGCAGCAGCACCGGGATGAAGATGTACCCCGCCCCGTAGTACGACCACACGGTCGCGTCCGGGAACGCCGAGCGGTCGACCAGCGTCCACGTACCGACGATCAGCACGCCCGCGAGCTCGGCGGCGCAGCACACCAACGCCGCCCGCCGAGCGGTCTCCCCGCCCCGGACCAGCGTGTACGTGATGAACCCGTACACCACGCCCGCCACCGCCGACAGTGCATAGGCGAGCGGCGCCCGGTCGAACTCCGTGGAGATCTGGTACGCCGACCGCGACACCGCCCCGACCACCATCACGCCGTAGAACCAGACGAGCAGCATGCCCGGCCCGCTGATCAACCGGGCCGGCTTCTCCTCCACCGCCGTCATCTCGGTCTCAGCCTCCCCAGATGTCATAGAGCCGCACCTCCAGTACAGCCAGCACCACACCGCCCGCGGCCACCGTCACCGAGCCCCACTTGGTCCGCTCGGCCAGGGACATGAACCCCGCCGCCGGGACGCACGCGAAAGCGCCCAGCAGATACGCCACGAAGATCGTCGTGCCCTGCTCCGGCTTCTCGCCCCGCGCCAGCTGCACGATCCCGACCACCAGCTGGACCACGGCCAGCAGCGACACGACGGCCATGCCGATGAAGTGCCAGTCCTTGGTCGGCTGGTCACGGTAGGCGGCCCAGCCGCACCAGGCGGCGAGCAGCAGCGCGGCGACCCCGGTCACCAGCGTCAGGGCATTGAGCATGCGGTGACCTTATTACGGCCGAAACGGGCGCCGGCCCCCGACCCCGCCTGTAGGCCACAGGGTCTAGACCACACCGTAGGGTCAAGGCATGACGATCCACGCGCACGCCCTTCTCTTCGACAACGACGGCACCCTCGTCTCCTCCCTCGACTCCGTCGAGCGCTGCTGGACCCGCTGGGCCCGCGAGTACGGGATCACCGCCGAGGAGTTCGGGCGCGTGGCACTGCACGGGCGGCCCGCCGCCGAGATAGTCGCCGACCTGCTGCCCGCCCACCTGGTCCCGGAGGGGGTCGCCCGGGTCGAGCAACTGGAGGTGGACGACGTACCTGGCGGCGGCGTACGGCTGCTGCCCGGCACGCGGGACCTCCTCCACTCGCTGCCCGCCGAGGTCTGGGCCGTCGTCACCTCCGCCACCCGGCGGCTCGCCGAGGCCCGGCTGGACGCCGTCGGCATCCTGCCCAAGACGCTGATCGCCGCCGACGACATCACGCGCGGCAAGCCCGACCCCGAGCCCTATCTGCTCGCCGCCCGGCAGCTCGGCGTCGACCCGGCGCACTGCGTCGTCTTCGAGGACGCCCCGGCCGGACTCCAGGCGGGCCGCGCCGCCGGAATGACCACCGTGGCGTTGGCCACAACCCACCGGGCGGAGGAACTCGACGCCGACCTCGTGGTGAAGGACCTGTCGGCCCTGTCCGCACTGGTCACCGACGGGGGCGTGGAGATCTCCGTCCGCCGCTGAGCCCCAGGTCCGGGGTGTCCGCCGCTGTCCACCATCCGGACAGCGGCGACCGGTCAGGACCGTAGGTCTGGTTTACTGATCGCATGACCACGACGAGCTGCCGCACCTTTGCGACCGAGGCGACCATGACGCCCGGTGCTCGTTGTATGTGTCGCCTGATGTGCCGAATGTGAGCCTTCCAGAGGGCCCCCGCATCAGCTGAGAGCCTCGCGCCCCGAAGCGAGAGCCGTGGCATGTCCGTGCGCCGCAGTCCGTACGAGACGCACGTCCACTTCCCATGCCTGAACCGCATGCACCCGTGCCCGGGCACACCCACGCCCGCGCACTCGACAGTGACGGAAATCCTGTGATCACCACCTCGGGCCTGACCAAGGTCTACCGCTCCCGCGGCCGCGAGGTCACCGCCCTCGACGGCGTCGATCTCCACGTCCGCGAAGGCGAGGTCTACGGCGTCATCGGCCAGTCCGGCGCCGGCAAGTCCTCCCTCATCCGCTGCGTCAACCTGCTGGAGCGCCCCACCTCCGGCACCGTGACCGTCGCCGGACAGGACCTCACCGCCCTCGCCGGCCGCGGCACGCGCGCCGGCAAGGAGCTGCGCCGGGCGCGCAGCCGCATCGGCATGGTCTTCCAGCACTTCAACCTGCTCTCCTCGCGGACCGTGCAGGACAACGTCGAGCTGCCGCTGGAGATCCTCGGCACGTCCGGCAAGGAGCGCTCGCGCAAGGCGCTGGAGCTCCTCGACCTGGTCGGCCTCGCCGACAAGGCCAGGGCCTACCCCGCCCAGCTCTCCGGCGGGCAGAAGCAGCGCGTCGGCATCGCCCGCGCCCTCGCCGGCGACCCCAAGGTGCTGCTCTCCGACGAGGCCACCAGCGCCCTCGACCCCGAGACCACCCGCTCCATCCTCCAGTTGCTGCGCGACCTGAACCGGCAGCTGGGCCTGACCGTCCTGCTCATCACCCACGAGATGGACGTCGTGAAGTCGGTCTGCGACTCCGCCGCCCTCATGGAGAAGGGCCGGATCGTGGAGTCCGGCACGGTCAGCGAGCTGCTCGCCACCCCCGGCTCCGAGCTGGCCGCCGCGCTGTTCCCGGTGAGCGGCGAGCGCACGGGCGCCGACCGGACCGTCGTCGACGTCACCTTCCACGGCGAGGCCGCGACCCAGCCGGTCATCTCCCAGCTCGCGCGCACCTACACCATCGACATCTCGATCCTCGGCGCCGCCATCGACACCGTCGGCGGCCTGCAGATCGGCCGGATGCGCATCGAGCTGCCCGGCCGCTACGAGGACAACGTGGTGCCGATCGGGTTCCTGCGCGAACAGGGGCTCCAGATCGACGTCGTGGGCCAGGAGGCTCTGCTCGTGAAGGAGGGGGCCAAGTGACCTGGTCCGAGATGCAGCCGCTGCTGTCGCAGGCGTGCGGCGAGACGTTCCGGATGGTGCTCTGGTCGACGCTGATAGCCGTCGCCGCAGGCCTCCCGCTCGGCATCCTCCTCGTCCTCACGGACCGGGGCGGTCTGCTGCAGAACGTCCTCGCCAACAAGGTGATCGGCCAGATCGTGAACATCGGCCGGTCCATGCCGTTCATCATCCTGATGGTCGCCCTGATGAGCTTCACACGCTGGGTCACCGGGACGACCATCGGGACGACCGCCGCGATCGTGCCGCTCGCCATCGGCGGCATCCCGTTCTTCGCCCGGCTGGTCGAGACGGCTGTCCGCGAAGTGGACGACGGTCTCGTCGAGGCCGTGCAGTCCATGGGCGGCAACAGCTGGACCATCGTCCGCAAGGTCCTCGTCCCCGAGGCCCTGCCCTCGCTGATCGCGAGCACCACCACCACGGTCATCGCGCTCATCGGCTACTCCGCCATGGCCGGCACGGTCGGCGGCGGTGGCCTCGGCGACCTCGCCGTCCGCTACGGCTACCAGCGCTTCGAGACCGAGCTGATGTGGATCACCGTCGCGATCCTCGCCGTCGTGATCTCCCTCATCCAGTTCGCCGGCGACTTCGCGGCCCGCTCCCTGCACAGCCGCGGCGGCCGCTCCGGCCCGGCGCCCAGGCTCCGCCTGCTCAAGGCGAAGGAGCCCGCCGCGGCCGACGTCGGCAAGGCCGCCTGAGGCCCTCAAAGACTCCCCGTACACCCATACACGGGGTCGCACCACCCTTAAGGAAAGGCACTTTTCGTGCGTAACACCGCCAAGCTCACCACCGCCGTCCTCGCCGCCGGAGCCCTCACCTTCGGGCTGACCGCCTGCGGCTCCGGCAGCTCCTCCGCCTCCCACGACTACAGCGGCCCGCTCGTCGTCGCCGCGAGCCCGACCCCGCACGCCGAGATCCTGAACTTCGTCAAGAAGAACCTGGCGAAGAAGGCGGGTCTCGACCTGGAGGTCAAGGAGTTCACGGACTACATCACGCCGAACACGGCGACCGAGGACGGCTCGGTGGACGCCAACTACTTCCAGAACCAGCCGTACCTGGACGACTTCAACACCAAGCGCGGCACCCACATCGTGCCCGTCGTCACGGTGCACCTGGAGCCGCTCGGCCTGTACTCCCACAAGGTCAAGAAGGCCGACGCCCTGAAGAGCGGTGCGACCGTCGCCGTCCCGAACGACGCCGTCAACGAGGCCCGCGCCCTGAAGCTGCTCGCCGCGAACGGCCTCATCACCCTGAAGCCCGGCGCCGGCAACGAGGCCACCCCGCAGGACATCGCCGAGAACCCCAAGCACCTCCAGTTCAAGGAGGTCGAGGCGGCCCAGACCCCGCGGTCCCTGGACGACGTGGACGCGGCCGTGGTGAACGGCAACTACGCCATCTCGGCCGGTCTGAAGCCCGCCAAGGACGCCGTCCTGCTCGAGTCCGCCAAGAACAACCCGTACGCCAACTTCCTCGCCGTGAAGAAGGGCAACGAGAAGGACCCGCGGGTCAAGAAGCTCGCCAGGCTCCTCACCTCGCCCGAGGTCAGGAAGTTCATCGAGGACACGTACCAGGGCTCGGTCATCCCGTCCTTCTGAGCCCCCTCGCACATCGACGGGGTCCACTCCCTCACCAGGGGTGGACCCCGTCGTGCGGTTCAGTGGTTTCATGCTGCATGCTGGGCAGTTCAGCAGGCCCTGAAGGTTTTTCAGAAGTTACGGAGCGGCGCATGACTGGCACCTTTCCCAACGTCTCCATCAGCACGGAGCGGTTGGTTCTGCGCCCCTTCGAGGAGTCGGACACCGAGGCCTTCGCCGAGATGATGAACGACGAACTGGTCACCACCTGGACCTCCGTCCCCCAGCCCTACACCGAGGCCGACGCCCGGGCCTGGATCACCGAGATCGCCCCGGCCGAACGCGCCGGGGGCCGTGGCATCGTCTTTGCGGTCGACGAGTTCCTCACCCAGCGCCTCGTCGGCATCGTCCATCTTCAGAACACCGACTGGCGGGTACGCTCGACGGAGATCGCCTACGTCGTCGCGCCATGGGCCCGCGGCGAGGGCTACGCCTCCGAGGCCGCCCTGGCCACCGCGCAGTGGCTGTTCCACGACCAGAAGTTCGAACGCCTGGAGCTGCGCACCGCCGCCGACAACACCGCTTCCCAGCAGGTCGCCCAGAAGATCGGCTGCATCAGCGAGGGTGTCCTGCGGGGCGCCTGGATAGCGCGCAGCAGAACAGCGGACGGTACATGGACCGACGTCCGTACCGACGTCATCGTCTGGAGCCTGCTGCCGGAGGACCTGGCCGGGGCCGGCGAGCAGCTGGCCGACACGGGCGGTTTCACGTCGTACTCCGACTGGAACTGAGCCCCCCGGCCCCACCAGGTACGCTCAGGGAGCCCGCTATGGGCCCGCGCCCCTGACGACCTGCGAAGACCTGGAGAGAAACGACGATGGCCGACCGGGTCACGGTGATCGGCTGGGACGGCTCGCCGCTGACCGACGCGGCACGCGCCGCCCTCGGCGCCGCCACGCTCGTGGCCGGCGCGGCCCACCACCTGGCGCTGCCCGAGGTCCCGCCCACCGCCGAACGCGTCCGCCTGGGCAGCGTCGCGCTCGCCGCCCGCCGGATCGCCGCGCACCGCGGCACCGCCGTCGTGTTCGCCGACGGCGACCCCGGCTACTTCGGCGTCGTACGCACCCTGCGCGCCCCGGAGTTCGGCCTGGAGGTCGAGGTCGTCCCCGCCGTCTCCTCCGTGGCCGCCGCCTTCGCCCGCGCCGGCATGCCCTGGGACGACGCCCAGGTGGTCGTCGCCCACCCCCGCACCCTGCGCCGGGCCGTGAACGTGTGCCGCGCCCACACCAAGGTCGCCGTCCTCACCGCACCCGGCGCCGGACCCGCCGAACTCGGACTCCTGCTGGAGGGCGTGCACCGGACCTTCGTCATCTGCGAGGAACTGGGCACCGAACGCGAGCAGGTCACCGTCGTCACCTCCGACAAGGCCGCCGACCACACCTGGCGGGACCCCAATGTGGTCATCGTCATCGGCGGACCCGTGGGAGCAGGTGAGAGCGGCGGCTGGACCGCGGGGCGCGACCCGGGCGCCGGACCGCGCGGCTGGGTGCAGCCCGACGCGTCGTACGGCGCCGGGCCCGGTGGGGGTCTCGGCGAGGGCGAGACGGAGCTGCTGCGCGCCGCCCAACTGGCCCGCCTCGGGCCCCGGGTCGGCGACCTGGTCTGGGACATCGGCTGCGGCTCCGGCGCGTTCGCCGCCGAGGCCGCGCGCGCCGGAGCGGCCGTCATCGCCGTCGACCGGGACCCGGGCTCCTGCGCCCGGACCGACGCGGCCGCACGCCGGTACGGCGTCCAGCTCCAAGTGGTCCAGGGCACCGCCCCCCACGTCCTGGAGAACCTGCCCGAACCGGACGTCGTCCGGGTCGGCGGCGGGGGAGCGGCCGTGGTCTCGGCGGTCGCCGACCGGCGCCCGCAGCGCATCGTCACGCACGCCGCCACCCGCGACACGGCCGAACTCGTCGGGCGCGACCTGACCGAGCACGGATACCGGGTCGAGTGCGCGCTGGTGCAGTCCGTCGAACTCGACACCCGCGTCTGGACCGAGACCGAGCGGAGCGTCGCCTTCCTGCTCACCGGAGAATTGCTGCGGCGCGAAGCGCCTCGCTGAGGGGTGGCGGCCGGGCGGCGGGCGGGCCCTTCCGGATCGCGGCCCGTGATCCTGTTGTCGTACTGCGCGCGGTAGGCTGGCCGATCGTTGTGCCACACCGGGCGGCCCGGAACTTCGTTCGCCAATGTCCGGAAAGCACGCCCGTTTTGGGGTGGGTGTGGTACTGCGGAACCGGAGGACGCGCAACGTGGCGCAGTCCACAGCGGGCTGTCGCGGATCATGCTGTCGCGACGGCGTGACGGCCGGGACAATGCCACTGAATGGCTTTGTCGCCTATTCCGGCGGGTCGTTCGTGCCGCTGGGCACGGACGCTCGTTCTTCACTACGGGCGGTCGGTGCGCCGTTCCGGGTGAGCTGGTCGTAGGAGCACTAAACCGATGGGCGAGGGGTACGCATGACCGACACCGGCCAGGTCCCGGGCGAGGGGCAGCCGGAGAGCGCAGGCATGGTGGAGCAGCCGGGCGTCTCCGCGCCCGGTGCGTACGCCTACCTCTCCGAGGCACCCGCCGAGGACGAAGACCTGCTGCTGCCGGGTGCCCAGGGCGCGTGGGGCAACGAGGTTGCGCCACCCGCTCCGGAACCGGTCGTCGAGGCCGTCCACGAGCCGGGCCCGCACGAGACGGCCGGCCGTGACAGCGGCTCCGTCGACCTCAGCGGCGTCCGCCTGCCGAACCCGGCCCCGGCGCCCATGCCGGCGTCGCCGGTCCTCTCGGCGCCGCAGGAGCAGCCGGCCGCCCCGCAGCAGCCGCGCCGTCCGCTGCACCTCGGCCCGCCGATCCCGAACGTCTCCGCCGGCCCGGTCCGCTCCCTCGCCGACCGCGGCCCGGCCGGGGCGCCGGTACGGCAGCCCGTTCCGCCCACGGCCGGTCCCGAGTACGCCGACGCCCAGCCACTGCGCGACACGGCGCCGCAGAGCGCGGCTCCCTGGGGTGCGGCGCCCGCCGCCGCGGCGGCCGAGGCCGGCGTACCGGCACCGGCCGCGGTGGCCCAGGTCGGCACCCAGGCGCCGGCTGCCGAAACGGTTGATCCGGCCGCGGCCTCGGCGGCCGCCGCCGACCCGTCCGGCGCGGCCCAGGCCGCCGTCGCCCGCCTCACGAACCAGGCGGCCGCACCGGCACCGGGCACCCCGCAGGTGGTCCACGGCCACGACGGCGTACAGCCGGTCCATGCCCACGACGGTGTGTACGCGGCTCCCGCGGGCGGGACGCCGGAAGACGTCCAGCCGCTTGTCGCGGGCCACGGGCCCGAGGGCGCCTTCGACCCTGCCGCGGCCCCGGGTCCCGAGGGCATGCCCGCGCCCGTTACCGGTCAGGGTGCCGAGGGCGCCCAGCAGTTCGCCGGCGAGGCGGGCGAGGCCGGTCAGAGCGTGGCCGGTGCGCGGCATCAGGACGCTGCGGCCGCCGTGGACGGTGCCGCCGGTGCCGGTGTGCCCGGGGTGGCGGCGGAGACCGGCCCGGCTGCCGAGGGTGCCATGGTGGTGCCCGAGGCCGAGCAGGCCGCCACCGTGGACCCCGACGCGGCAGCCGATCGGGCTGCGGCTGAGCCGCCGGCCGACGCCGCCGCCGCGCCGGAGACGGAGCCGGTGGAACCCGCCGGTCCGGGCGCGGCTCATGCGGCCCAGGTCCAGGCGGTGCCGGACGAGCCCGTGCCCGGTCAGGTGCCGGACGACGCTCGGGCGGCCACCGCCGCCGAGCCGGCCGCGCCAACCCAGCCGTCGGCTCCCGCAGGACCCGGCGAGACCTCGGAGCGGGGCGAGGGCGCGCCGGTCGCCGACGCCGGCCAGACCGCCACGCCCGCCGCGGGCACCGTCACCGCGCCGGGCGCCGCCGAGACGGCGGACTCCCTTCCCGCACAGCAGGTGCCGGGCGCGGCCCCGTTCGCCGAGGAGGCCGTCTCCGCCCAGGCCGCCGCCCCGGCACAGCCGGACCCGAACGGCCCCGTTGCCGTGGAGGCGCAGCCGGTCATGGTCGAGGGCCCGGCCGGAGTGACGGAGGGTCAGCCCTCCGCCGCCGAAGCCGTACTGGCACCCGAGCCCGGGACTGCGGCCCACGCTCCGGAGCCCGCGCAGGCAGCGGCCCCCGCACCCGCACCGACACAGGACGCCGCACCGGCAGCCGCCGCCGACGGCACCGGCGCGCAGGAGCCGCAGCCCTACCCGGCGCAGGGCCCCCAGTTGGCAGAGCCCGTCGCGGCCACCGCCGAGACCCCGGCCGAGCCCGTGCCCGGCACGGCCCAGCCCGCCGTCGTAGCGCGGCCGCAGGCTCAGGAGGAGCCGATCGCCCAGGACGCGGCCGAGCAGGTCGCCCAGGTCGCTGCCGCCGCCGGGCCGGCCCCCGTGAACGGCCTGGACGCGCCCGCAGGACCGCAGACGCAGCCCGCCGAGCCCGCCGCCGTGCCGGCCGCCGAGGGCGCCCCGGTGCCGGCCGCCGCCGAGGCCGGGGCCACGCCGGGCGACCCCACCGACGGTGCCTCCGCGCACCCCGAGACCGCCGGGCAGGCCGAGCCGCTGCCGTCCCACGTGTCGCTGCAGGGGCACCCGGCCCAGCCGCTCGGGCAGTTCGTCCAGGTCGAGGGCCAGGTGCCCACGACCCCGCACCTGGCGCCGACCCCGCCGCAGCCCCTGGTCCTCCCCACCGAGGAGGCGCAGGAGCCGGTGGCCATGGTGCCCGCGCCGCGCGAGGGCGAACCCGCACCCGCGCCGGCCCCCGATGTCGTACAGCACGCGGAGGACCTGCAGACCAGGGCCGCCGACCAGGAGGAAGAGAGTACGGCCGCCGTGGCGGAAGCACGACAGTCCACCGGCCCGGCCGCGCCCGGCTACGACGACGCCGAGCGCGAGGCCGTCCTGAAGGTCATGCGCGAGCGCCGCGACATCCGCAACGGCTTCCGCGACGACCCGATCCCGCACGAGGTGCTGCTCCGCGTCCTGGAGGCCGCCCACACGGCGCCCTCCGTGGGGCACTCGCAGCCCTGGGACTTCGTCGTCATCCGCTCCGCCGACACCCGGCGGACCATGCACGAACTGGCGATGCGTCAGCGTGAGGCCTACGCCAAGTCGCTGCCGAAGGGCCGGGCCAAGCAGTTCAAGGAACTGAAGATCGAGGCCATCCTCGACACCCCGGTCAACATCGTCGTCACCGCCGACCCCACCCGCGGCGGCCGGCACACCCTCGGCCGGCACACCCAGCCGCAGATGGCGCCGTACTCCGCCGCTCTCGCCGTCGAGAACCTCTGGCTCGCCGCCCGCGCCGAAGGCCTCGGCGTCGGCTGGGTCAGCTTCTTCGACGAGCGTGAGATGGTCCGTGCCCTCGGCCTGCCCGAGCACCTGGAGGTCATCGCCTACCTCTGCGTCGGGTATGTCGACGAATTCCCGGACGAGCCCGAGCTGATGCAGGCCGGCTGGTCCAAGCGGCGCCCCTTGTCCTGGGTGGTGCACGAGGAGACGTACGGCCGCCGCGCCCTGCCCGGAGAGGAACCCCACGACCTGCTTGCCGAGACCGTCGCACAGATCCGCCCGCTCGACGCCAAGGCCCTCGGCGAGGCCTGGGAGCGCCAGAAGCGCATGACCAAGCCGGCCGGCGCACTCGGCATGCTGGAGATCATCTCCGCGCAGTTGTCCGGGCTGTCCCGGCAGTGCCCGCCGCCGATCCCGGAGCCCGCCGCCGTCGCCATCTTCGCCGGTGACCACGGCGTGCACGCCCAGGGCGTCACCCCCTGGCCGCAGGAGGTCACCGCCCAGATGGTGGCCAACTTCCTGGGCGGGGGAGCGGTCTGCAACGCCTTCGCGAGCCAGGTCGGTGCCGAGGTCTGCGTCGTGGACGTCGGTGTCGCCGCCGACCTCCCGGCCACCCCCGGCCTGCTGCCCCGCAAGATCCGCGGCGGCACGTCCGACATGACCACCGGACCCGCGATGACCCGCGAGGAGGCCAAGGCGGCCATCGAGGTCGGCATCGAGACCGCCCGCGACCTGGTGGCGGCCGGCAACAAGGCGCTGCTCACCGGTGAGATGGGCATCGCCAACACCACGGCTTCGGCCGCCCTCATCTCGGTGTTCACGGGTGCCGACCCGGCCGAGGTGACCGGTCGCGGCACGGGCATCAACGACGAGACCCTGGCCCGCAAGACCGAGGTCGTCCGCCGCGCCCTGGAACTCCACCAGCCGGACCCGGCCGACCCGATCGGTGTCCTCGCCGCGATCGGTGGCTTCGAGCACGCGGCGCTGGTCGGCCTGCTCCTCGGCGGCGCCTCCCTGCGTACGCCGGTGATCCTGGACGGCGTCAGCGCCGGCGCCGCGGCCCTGGTCGCCCGTGCGATCGCCCCCGAGGTGCTGGCGGCCTGCATCGCGGGCCACCGCAGCGCCGAGCCCGGCCATGTGGCCGCCCTGAACAAGCTGGGCCTGCGCCCGCTGGTCGACCTCGATCTGCGCCTGGGCGAGGGCACGGGCGCGCTGCTGGCGCTTCCGCTGGTGCAGAGCACGGCGCGGGCGATGCACGAGGTGGCGACGTTCGATTCGGCGGGGGTCACCGAGAAGTAGGCGACACGGCCTGGGCGGTCCGGTGTTCAGCTGCCGGACCACCCGGTGCCCCCTGCCCTGCGCATAGCTAAAATCGCACGTCAGGGCCGCTCCGAAGGTGCAGCGCGCCCCGCGCCCCACCGCACAACTGCACGAGGAGCCGCCGCCATGGCCGAACACCCCGCCTACCCCGTAGGCCTCCGCCTCTCCGGCCGCCGCGTGGTCGTCCTCGGCGGCGGTCAGGTCGCCCAGCGCCGCCTCCCCGCACTGATCGCGGCAGGCGCGGACATCGTGCTCGTGTCCCCCGAGGCGACCCCCTCGGTCGAGGCCATGGCGGACGCGGGCGAGATCACTTGGGAGCGGCGCCCCTACACGGACGGCGACCTCGCCGACGCCTGGTACGCCCTCATCGCCACCAGCGACCCCGAGACCAACACCGCCGCCTCCGCCGAAGCGGAGCGCCACCGCGTCTGGTGCGTGCGCTCGGACGACGCCGACCAGGCCACCGCCTGGACCCCGGCCACCGGTCACAGCGAGGGCGTCACCGTCGCCGTACTGACCACGGACGCGCGCGGCCGCGACCCGCGCCACACCGCCGCCATCCGGGACGCGGTGGTGGAGGGCCTGCGCGACGGCACCCTGGTGGCGCCCCACCACCGCACCCGCACCCCCGGCGTCGCCCTGGTCGGCGGCGGCCCCGGCGACCCGGACCTGATCACGGTCCGCGGGCGCCGGCTGCTCGCCGCGGCGGACGTCGTCATCGCCGACCGGCTCGGACCGCGCGACCTGCTCGCCGAACTCCCGCCGCACGTCGAGGTGATCGACGCGGCGAAGATCCCGTACGGCCGGTTCATGGCCCAGGAGGCCATCAACAACGCGCTCATCGAGCACGCCAAGCAGGGCAAGTCGGTCGTACGGCTCAAGGGCGGCGACCCGTTCGTGTTCGGCCGGGGCATGGAGGAGGTCCAGGCGCTCTCCGAGGCCGGCATCCCCTGCACCGTCGTCCCCGGCATCTCCAGCTCGATCTCCGTGCCCGGCGCGGCCGGCATCCCGGTCACCCACCGGGGCGTGGCGCACGAGTTCACGGTCGTCAGCGGCCATGTCGCCCCCGACGACGAGCGCTCGCTGGTCGACTGGCCGTCGCTGGCGAAGCTGACCGGCACGCTCGTGATCCTGATGGGCGTCGACAAGATCGGGAAGATCGCCGAGACGCTCGTGGCGCACGGCAGGTCCCCGGACACCCCGGTCGCGCTGGTGCAGGAGGGGACGACGGCCGCGCAGCGCCGCGTCGACGCCACCCTGGCCACGGTCGCCGAGACGGTGCGGACCGAGGAGGTCAGGCCCCCGGCGGTCATCGTCATCGGCGAGGTCGTGACGGTCGGCCCGCAGCCCGCCGCCTGATCATCCACCGCTTGATCACGCGTAACCCGGGGTAACCTACCCGTTCCCAGCCGTTGGCAGCACACCCAGGACAAGGCAGTATCACCCTGTGGCCGATCTCATCACCGTCGAGGATCCCGACGACCCGCGCCTGCGCGACTACACAGGCCTGACCGACGTCGAGCTGCGCCGCAAGCGCGAACCCGCCGAGGGCCTGTTCATCGCGGAGGGCGAGAAGGTCATCCGCAGGGCCAAGGAAGCGGGCTACGAGATGCGCTCCATGCTGCTCTCGGCCAAGTGGATCGACGTCATGCGCGACGTCATCGACGAACTGCCCGCCCCGGTCTACGCCGTGAGCCCCGAACTCGCCGAGCAGGTCACCGGCTACCACGTGCACCGCGGCGCGCTCGCCTCCATGCAGCGCAAGCCGCTGCCCACGGCCGGCGAACTGCTGCGCTCCGCACGCCGGGTCGTGGTCATGGAGTCGGTCAACGACCACACCAACATCGGCGCCATCTTCCGCTCGGCCGCCGCCCTCGGCATGGACGCGGTCCTGCTGTCGCCCGACTGCGCCGACCCGCTGTACCGCCGGAGCGTCAAGGTCTCCATGGGCGCGGTGTTCTCCGTGCCGTACGCCCGGCTGGAGACCTGGCCGAAGGGGCTGGAGTCGGTCCGGGAGGCCGGCTTCACCCTGCTGGCGCTCACCCCGGACGACAAGGCCCGCACCCTGGACGAGGCCGCCCCGCACCGGATGGACCGGGTGGCCCTGATGCTGGGCGCCGAGGGCGACGGACTGTCCACCCAGGCCCTGGTCGCCGCCGACGAATGGGTCCGCATCCCGATGTCCCACGGCGTCGACTCGCTCAACGTGGGCGCGGCCGCGGCGGTCGCCTTCTACGCGGTGACCAGCGGCCGCCCGGAGGCCTGACCTTCGGCGCCTTCGCTCCGGCCCTCCCCGGCCGGGGTCCCGGAGCGCGCCTCAGCTCCCGGAAACCCGGCCCGGTGCCGACCCGTACCGGTCGGACATCGCCCCCTCGGTGTCCGCCGGCGGACGGCTCGGCTGTGCGTACCGCTGGCGCCGGCCGCCGTCGTCGCCGAGGCCGCGGGCCGGGCCCTGGCAGCCCTGGGCCACCGCGATGCCGAGCGCCACGAGCAGCGTCACCACGACGAACACGAACAGCCGCTGGCGCAGCAGCCGGGGATTGGCAGGCCGCAGCCCGGTGCCCGTCGTACGCTGCGCCGGCCGCCCGGAACCGCCCCGGGCAGCGGGACGGCTCCCGCCGCCCGAGCGCGCCGGGCCCGGCCGCGCGGAGGCGCCCGTGCCGTTGCCGCGCGAGCCGCTGCCGGTCCGCGCGGGCGCTCCGCCGCGCGACGGCGCACCGCCCCGGGCGGGCGCACCGGCGCGCGGCACCGGCGTGCCGGGGGCGGTGCGCCGCTGGGTGCGCTGCTGCTCGGGGTAGGTGTCGAGGAGCCGCCCGGTGGGCCGGTCCGCCTCCGCGGCGCGCGGTGCCGGCGGCCGTACGCCGTCCAGGCCCTGGGCCTCGCGGGCCGCGATCTCCTTGAGCCGCAGGGACAGCTGCAGCGTGCTGGGCCGGTCCTCGGGGTCCTTCGCCAGACAGGCCCGCACCAGCGGGGCGAGCGCGTCCGGTACGCCGTGCAGCTGCGCCTCCTCGTGCACCACCCGGTACAGCATCACCTCGGAACTGCCGTGCCCGAAGGGCGAGTCGCCGGTGGAGGCGTAGGCGAGGGTCGCGCCCAGGGAGAACACGTCCGTCGCCGGGGTGACGGCCGCGCCGCGCACCTGCTCGGGCGCGAGGAAACCGGGGGAGCCGACCGCCGTACCGACGTGGGTGAGCGTGGAGGCGCCGGTGGCCCAGGCGATGCCGAAGTCGATGATCCGCGGCCCCTTCGGGGACAGCAGGATGTTGGACGGCTTGAGGTCCCGGTGGACGACACCGGCCTCGTGCACCGCGACCAGGCCCTCGGAGAGCGCCGCGCCGACCGCCGCGGTGTCGGCCGCGCTCAGCGGACCCTCGTCGGCGACCTTGTCGTGCAGGGAGGGTCCGGGTACGTACTGCGTGGCGAACCAGGGCCGCTCGGCCTCCAGGTCCGCGGCGACCAGCCGGGCCGTGCAGCCGCCCCGGATCCGCCGGGCCGCCGAGACCTCACGGGCGAACCGCGAACGGAACTCCTGGTCCTCCGCCAGATCGGGCCGGATCACCTTCAGCGCGACCCGCTGCCCCTTCTTGTCGGAGCCGAGGTAGACCACACCCATCCCGCCCGCGCCGAGCCGTCGGTGAAGCCTGAACGAGCCGACGACGCGCGGGTCCTCGCGCCTCAGGCGCATCATCGCCATGTTCATCCCCGCTGCCCGGTCCCTGTGACGTGGCACAGCTTACGTTTCCACGGCCGCCTGCGCGCAGAGGCCGCGCCCTCCGGGCCGGACGGATTGTGCCGACCACCGGCACGACATGAAAGGCGGTCAGGAAGCAGGCGTGCGCGGGGCCCTTGGGGCGCCTATCCCCTCAACCGATCCTCGGCGTCCGGGTGTTGAGGTCGGGAGACGTCAGGTGGTGCCGGTTCGGGCGGCCGTCCGACACCCGCCGCGGACCGGCCGCGAACCCGGGCGCGGGACGGGCCGGGCACCTGGCGCGGCACAGGTCCCGCACCCGGCCGGAGTGATCGAAGTCACTCCTCGTGGTCGTCGGACGCTTCGGAAAAGACCGGACACAGTGGCCACCCCTTCCGGGAAGACCCCGAGACCCCGGCCCGCGTCTCCACCCAGGGGAGTACGTCCCGAGTTGTGGCTCATCCTCGGGGAGGCCCGGCAATCGATACGAGGGCATGACGCCCGGCAGCCGCCCCGCGCCTAGATTTGAGGTCAAGCGGCGGGTGCAGCACTCGTCCCCCGAGGTCAGACACCCGCCGCTGCCGAAGACAACCGACACGGTCAGGAGAGGGACCATGGCCCACACGGCACCGCGACGCCCGGCGTTCGCACCGCGCCGGACGGGCCGCCGCCACCCCCTGGTGGCGACGCTCATGGCCCTTCCCCTGGCGGCCCTGCTCCTGCTCGTCTGCGACGGCTGGGAGACGGTGGCCACACAGGCGTCGTCCGTGGGTGTGATGCTGGGGCGCTGAGCGGCGACCCCAGGCCCGGAAGAGCGGTCCGGGCGGGGACATCCATCCAGGAAACCCCGTGGGGACGGGGGTGCGGCGGACGGCACAAATGCCGGCGCAGCTGGGGAGCTGCGCCGGCATGCGCCGTTTCCGGGACGCCGTGAGCTGTGCGGCACCCCGCCGGCGCGGGCAGGCGGTCCCGCCCCCGGCCGACGCCAGTACGCTCAGGTGCCAGTCCACCCATCCGAGGCACCGTTGACCGCAGACAGCCCCGCCCTCATACCCGCACTCACCGCAAAGGCGAGAGCCGCCGTACACCCGGACACCGGCGGAGCCCCCTGCACCTGTGCGGCCGGCCCGGCCGTCCTCGCCGACCGCCCCGACGCCACCGTCGTACGGCACGCCGACACCGTCGTGAAGGCCCACGCCCCCGGTACCGACCGCGCCGAGCTGACCCGGCGCCTCGCCCTGGCCGCCCGCCTCCCGGACGTGCTGCTGCCCCCGCTCTCCCCGGCCCCCGCGGCCGTACTGGACCGCCTGGTGACCTTCTGGCCGTACGGCGCCCCCGTGGACCCCGACGACCGGGACGCGGCGCCCTGGGAGGCCGGCGCCACCCTCCTCGCCCGTCTGCACCGCACGCTCCCGCACGCCGGCCTGCCCCCGATGCGCGGCCCTGTCAAGGCCGCCCGCGCCATCGCCCGGCTGCGCTCGGTCCTGCGCGCCGAGCCCCGTCCGGCGGCCGGTGCCGTCCTCGCCGCCTGGGCCGCGCTCCCCGCCTGGGCCCGCGGCGAAGCGCCCATGCCCGGCGCGCCCGCCCTCTGTCACGGCGACCTGCACCTCGGCCAGCTCGTCCGCCACCCGGCACCGGACGGCCCCTGGCGCCTGATCGACGTCGACGACCTGGGAACCGGTGTCCCGGCCTGGGACCTCGCCCGCCCCGCCGCCTGGTACGCCTGCGGGCTCCTCTCGCCGGACGAGTGGACCCGTTTCCTCGGCGCGTACCAGCGGGCCGGCGGCCCGGCCGTGCCCGCGGCCGGCGACCCCTGGCCCGCCCTGGACGTCCCGGCCCGCGCACTGACCGTGCAGACGGCCGCCCTCGCGGTCACCAAGGCGCTCGGGGCCGGCCGTCCGCTGGACGAGGTGGAACAGGCGGTCATCGACGCATGTGCCCGAATGGCCCTGATTCCACACCAGTTGGCGCCCGAAGCCACCGACTAGGCTGCAACCGTCCTGGGCCGGACGGAGTCTGTCCTGGGGAAGCACGAAGCGGGACCGACCGGCGAGGAGTTGAGCCGACCATGCATTGTCCGAAATGCCACGCGCCGATGCACACCTACAACCGCAGCGGCGTCCAGATCGAGCAGTGCAGCGGCTGCCGCGGCATCTTCCTCGACTACGGCGAGCTGGAGGCGCTGACCCAGCTGGAGGCCCAGTGGTCCAGGCCGGTGCCTCCCGCCCCGCAGGCGTACCCGACGGCGCCCGCGCCGGCCTGGGGTGCCCCGCACGGCGGTCACCACGGCGGCCATGGACACCACGACCACCACGGACACCACGACGGCCACCACAAGAGCTGGGCGCACATGCTCTTCTCCAGCTGAGGGCACGAAGAAGCCCCCGGCCGAGTCGGCCGGGGGCTTCTTGCTGTGTGGACGATACTGGGATTGAACCAGTGACCTCTTCCGTGTCAGGGAAGCGCTCTCCCGCTGAGCTAATCGTCCGCAGGCCGTGACCCGCGAGTCACGGACAGTGCGCGATACTGGGATTGAACCAGTGACCTCTTCCGTGTCAGGGAAGCGCTCTCCCGCTGAGCTAATCGCGCGGGCGGGGATCTTCGAGAAGACCCGTGGATCCTGCGAGAAGATCCAGTGGACGATACTGGGATTGAACCAGTGACCTCTTCCGTGTCAGGGAAGCGCTCTCCCGCTGAGCTAATCGTCCTTGGAGGTGGAGACGGGATTTGAACCCGTGTAGACGGCTTTGCAGGCCGTTGCCTCGCCTCTCGGCCACTCCACCAGGAGTGTAGGGGATCGGAACGACCCCTCTTCCTTCGAGCGGACGACGAGGCTCGAACTCGCGACCTCAACCTTGGCAAGGTTGCGCTCTACCAACTGAGCTACGTCCGCCTGTCGTTTCGGTCCGCTTCCGCGTCCCGGCGACGTGTTGAACTCTAGCGGATTCCCGGGCCAGTACAAAAACGCGTTTGCGCAGCGTGCTGCGCTGCCCCCTGGGGACCCCGTGGCCGGAGCCTCCTCCGGGACACTCCCGGGCCACCTGTCGGACACCCGACCTAGACTCGACCACGTGCTGCACCACCCTTCCGGCCTCCCGCCCCTGGCCCGCTTCGGCGACCGCGTCGCCACCGGCCTCCTCGACGTGACCAGCGACCCCGCCGCCCTGGACTCCACCGGCTTCTGGGCCGTCTGCGCGGACTTCGAGGGGCGGCTGACCTGCGCCCGCTTCGCGGACGTACGCGAGGAACCGGTGCCCGTCCCGGTGCCGGGCGACTGGCGGGGCCCGGCGGTGGGGGAGTGGACCTCGTCCCTGGACCGGGCGGCGTACACGGCGGGCGTCCGCCGGATACGTGAGTACATCGCGGCCGGTGAGGTCTACCAGGCCAACCTCTGCCGCGTGCTCAGCGCGCCGGTCGCCCCGGACGCCGACGTCGACGCCCTGACCGCCCTGCTGGCCCGCGGCAACCCGGCACCGTACGCCGGGACCATCCGGCTGCCGCAGCACGGCGTGGAGATCGCCACCGCCTCACCCGAGCTGTTCCTGCGCCGGGTCGGGCGTGTCGTGGAGTCGGGGCCCATCAAGGGCACCGGACGCACGGAGGCGGACCTGCTGGAGAAGGACTACGCCGAGAACGTGATGATCGTGGACCTGGTCCGCAACGACATCGGGCGTGTCTGCGCCACCGGCAGTGTGACCGTCCCCGATCTGTGCGCCGTGGAGAAGCACCCTGGCCTGGTCCACCTGGTCTCCACGGTCCACGGCGAGCTGCGGGACGGGGCCGGCTGGCCGGACCTGCTGGCCGCCGCGTTTCCGCCCGGCTCGGTCACCGGTGCGCCCAAGTCGAGCGCCCTGCGGATCATCGAGGCGCTGGAGACCGCTCCGCGCGGGCCGTACTGCGGCGGCATCGGCTGGGTCGACGCCGACCGGGGCACCGGCGAGCTGGCCGTGGGCATCCGTACCTTCTGGATCGACCGGGAGACCGGGATGCTGCGCTTCGGCACCGGCGCCGGCATCACCTGGGGCTCGGACCCCGAAGGGGAGTGGCGGGAGACCGAGCTGAAGGCGTCCCGGCTGCTCGCGGTAGCGTCGGGGACGTACGAGGCAAGCGGAGGGGTGTTGGCATGAGGATCTGGCTGGACGGCGGGCTGCGGGACCTGGAATCCGCGCGTGTCTCCGTGTTCGACCACGGGCTGACGGTCGGCGACGGCATCTTCGAGACGGTGAAGGCGGTCCACGGCAGGCCCTTCGCCCTCACCCGGCACCTGGACCGGCTCACCCGCTCGGCCCGGGGCCTGGGCCTGCCCGACCCCGACCACGACGAGGTCCGCGAGGCCTGCGCCGCGGTCCTGGAGGCGAACCCGATGCCGCTCGGCCGGCTGCGGATCACCTACACCGGCGGCCACGGCCCGCTCGGCTCCGACCGCGGCGAGCACGGCCCGACCCTCGTGGTCGCCCTCGGCGAGACCACCCGCCGCCCGGACTCCACCGCCGTGATCACCGTCCCGTGGACCCGCAACGAGCGCGGCGCCCTCACCGGCCTGAAGACCACCTCCTACGCCGAGAACGTCGTCGCCCTCGCCCGCGCCCATGAACACGGCGCGTCGGAGGCGCTGTTCGGCAACACGGTCGGACAGCTCTGCGAGGGCACCGGGTCGAACGTCTTCGTTGTCCTCGACGGCGAGATCCACACCCCGCCGGTCGCCTCCGGCTGCCTGCCCGGCATCACCCGCGCGCTGGCCGTCGAGTGGACCGGTGCGAAGGAGACCGACCTGCCGCTGGACGTCCTGCGGCGCGCCGACGAGGTCCTCCTCACCTCGACCCTGCGCGACGTCCAGGCCGTCCACCGGGTCGACGACCGCGAGCTGCCCGGCACCCCGGGTCCGGTGACCGCCAAGGCCATGCAGATCTTCGACGAGCGGTCCGGGCAGGACCTGGACCCCTGAGCCGGGCCTGCGGGGCCCGGCGCCCGGTACCGGAAAACGGGCTGACTCGACGGCCGGCCGCGGGTAGAACACCGGTGATGACCACCACCGGGTCGACGACCGCGAGCTGCCCGGCACCCCGGGTCCGGTGACCGCCAAGGCCATGCAGATCTTCGACGAGCGGTCCGGGCAGGACCTGG